>CAJTTU010000017.1:28631-49544 GCA_910579325.1 uncultured Lachnospiraceae bacterium
TTTTTCTGCGTTTCATACAGGTACTGCATCAACGCCCCGGCCGCGATAACGCCGGTTTCGTAATCCGTAATGCCAAGCCCTTCCAGTTTGCTTACATGAAAATGCTCCCGTAAGATACTCCTGCATCTGTCGTCGTCAAAATAATAATTTTCCAGAGAAGACAGAGCAACGCACAGCCGGTTTTTCAGATCGTCAATGTTGACGCCGCTCATGAAAAACGCTTCGTTGCAAATCAGCTCCGAGGGCATAATCCGGTTCATCTCATCCTGCAACGCGCGCAGATCCCCGACCTCCGTGACAAGAAAATCCCCGGTAGAAATATCCGCCGTGGCAACGCCAAAAGATTTTCCCAGATACACCACACCCATCAGATAATTGTGTTTTCCTTCTTCAAGGGCCTGGCTGTTCAGAATCGTTCCCGGCGTCACCACCCGGATCCTCCATCTGTTCAGCTATGGCCACCTTATAGCCTTTCTGCACCAGCCGGCTTAAATAACTATCCACCGCGTGATGAGGGACGCCGCACATGGGCGCCCGCTCAGAAAGACCGCATTCTTTTCCGGTCAGCGTAAGTTCCAGTTCTTTTGAGACCGTTACCGCATCCTCAAAAAACATCTCATAAAAGTCGCCCAGACGATAAAACAAAATACAGTCCGGGTACTGTTCTTTTGTCGCAACATACTGCTGCATCATTGGTGATAACGTATTAGCCAAAACGATTCTCTCCTGCCGTTTCGTTTCCGGGCACGGAAACGCTTTCTCTTTTTAGGAATCCTGTTTTTCAGAGTCCTGTTCTCCGGTTTCTTTTTTTCCGGATTCCGCTTCTTCATCTTTTTCTTCTCTGGGTTCTATATAAAGATCCAGAGCCACACTCGTCTCAATCCCGTCTACCGTTCCCTCTGCCGTATACTGCCACAACTGAAAATCATAGGGGATGCTGGGAGCGTTTTCTTCCTCGGCATACCACAGGCCATATTCCTTCAACTCCGACAGATTATACCGCAAAAGCGCCGTTTTCTTGCTGGCATAGTAAGCAGCCTCATAGCCCTCCGCCTCCACCATCCGGCAGAACACCGCCGCATTTTCCGTCATCGTAGCCGCGGAAAGCTTTCGCGTCCTGGAACCATTTTCACTGACAATCTCCAGATCATACGCCACCGGCATCGTAATCGGATAACTAGACAGCATCGACAGCACCGTCTCAGCCTCCCGTTTGGCCTCCTGTACATTGACCGCCTGAGAGAAAAAATACACGCCCACTTCCAATCCAGCTGCCAGAGCGCCGTTGATATTTTCCGTAAACTGGTCGTCGATCACAATGTTTCCTGTGCCGTAGCCTCTGTATCCCAGACGGATCATGGCGAAATCGATGCCGTCCGCCTTCACCTTCTCCCAGTCGATCTCTCCTTGGAAATAGGACACGTCAATGCCCAGTCTGGAACGGAACCCCTCCGTATCATATGATAAGCGTCCGTCATTCTCAGACAACCTGTCCCAGTCATATGTATGGGAAACCATATCCGTCATGACAGGAACAGAGATCACGCCCAGAACCGGATCGTCATATTCGATTCGTTCTCCCAAACCCGTCTCTTCATCCGCAGAGCTTTCTTCCATCTCCTCCTGGGTCACCGGAATCAATGTCTCCATCGCGTCGATCGAAACCTCGCCGTTCTGCCCCGCGCCGTCTTTTCCGAAATAGAGAACCAGAACCACGGCCAGCGCCGTTGTCAAAATGGCAATCAGCACCGCCTCAAAAGCCAATATGTTTTTTCTCCCGGTTTTTCGATCATTCATTTCGCAAATCCTTATTTTTCATCCATAAGAACGCCCAACGCATCCTGTATGTCTCTTGTTATTGAAACAGCGAACAGAAATCAAATGTGGCAAAATAATCTTTCGGCGTTTCTGCCCGCCGGATCATTTGCACCGTACCGTCCTCTTTTTTCAAAAGCTCCGCGGAACGCAGCTTCCCATTATAATTATATCCCATGGAAAATCCGTGCGCGCCGGTATCATGAATATAGAGATAATCTCCAATCTCGATTTCCGGCAGCATCCGGTCAATGGCGAATTTATCGCTGTTTTCACACAGAGCGCCGGTCACGTCATATTGGTGATCGCAGGGCGCGTCTTCTTTCCCCAGCACTGTAATATGATGGTAAGCGCCGTAAACAGCCGGCCGCATCAGGTTCGCCGCGCAGGCATCGCAGCCGATATATTCCTTATAAATATGTTTTTGATGAATGGCCCGGGTCACCAGCGCCCCGTAAGGACCCAGCATAAACCGGCCAAGCTCCGTGTAAATGGCCAGTTCTCCCAGTCCGGCGGGAACCAGTATCTGGTTATAAACCTCCCGTACCCCTTTACCGATCTCATAAATATCGTTTGGCTGCTGATCCGGATGATAGGGAATGCCGATGCCCCCTGACAGATTGATAAATTCCACGCTGACGCCTGTTTCTTCCTTCAGCTTCACTGCGATCTCAAACAAAACCTTAGCCAGCAGCGGATAATATTCATTGGTCACCGTATTGCTGGCCAGAAACGCATGCAGACCGAAATGCTTTACGCCTTTTTCTTTTAATATCCGGAACCCGTCGAGCAGCTGTTCTGTTGTAAAACCGTATTTCGCATCCCCGGGATTATCCATAATTCCGTTGCTCATCCGGAAAACGCCGCCGGGATTATAACGACAGCTGATCGTCTCCGGAAGGCCTGCGCAATCCTCAAGAAACCGGATATGGGTAAAATCGTCCAGATTGATCACCGCTCCCAGCTTTCTGGCATAGACAAACTCCTCTGCCGGCGTGGCGTTGGAGGAAAACATAATATCCTGTCCCCGGATACCAACAGCGTCGGACAACATCAGCTCCGTCATAGAGGAACAGTCGCAGCCGCAGCCATACTCCTTTAAGATCTGAATCAAAAAAGGATTCGGCGTAGCTTTCACCGCGAAATATTCTTTAAATCCCGGATTCCAGGAAAACGCCTCTTTTAACTGCCGTACATTTTCCCGGATTCCCTTCTCATCATAGATATGAAAAGGCGTCGGGTATGTTCTGGTAATTTCCTTTACCTCCTCCAACGTCAGAAAAGGTTCTTTTTTCATCTTGGTTTTTCCTCCAGTGTCTTTTTTCGCCGCTCATCACGGCTGCGTTTTTTCCAGTTTTTATTTTCCGGATACGGTTCTTCCGGTTCTATTTTTCCTCCAGCAGCTTCTCTACGGATGCCAGTTTGACGCACAGCGTAAACAGCTGCGCCGCTGTCTTCAGTTCCTCCAGTGTCGGGAAGGAAGGGGCGATACGAATATTGCTGTCGTGAGGGTCCTTCCCATAGGGATAAGTAGCGCCCGCGCCCGTCATCACCACACCGGCCTCCTTCGCTTTTTGGACAATCGCCTTCGCGCAGCCATCCATGGAATCGAAGGAAATAAAGTAACCGCCTCTGGGCTTAATCCAGCTTCCGATCTCCAGTCCTCCCAGCTCCTTTTCCAAAATATCTAAAACTGCCTCAAACTTGGGCCGCATAATCGCCGCATGCTTTTTCATATGCGCCGTAATCCCGTCAATATCCTTATAAAACTTCACATGACGCAGCTGATTCAGCTTGTCATGGCCAATGGTCTGAATGGTCAGCGCTTTCTTGATCTCCTCCATATTATTCGGAGAAGTAGCGATCGCCGCAACGCCGGAACCAGGGAAACTGATTTTGGAGGTAGAGCTGAATTTGTACACCATATCAGGATTTCCCGCCTTCTCGCATTCCGCCAGAATCTCGATCAGCTGATCCTGCTTGTCGTCATACAGGTGATGCACCGAATACGCATTGTCCCAGAAAATACGGAAATCCTTCGCGGCAGGCTTTAACCGGGCAAACCGGCGCACCGTCTCATCAGAATATGTCAGTCCCTGAGGGTTTGAATATTTCGGAACACACCAGATTCCTTTTATATCCTCATCCTCGCTGACAAGCCGTTCCACCATATCCATATCCGGTCCGTCCGGCGTCATGGGCACCGTAATCATCTCGATGCCGAAATACTCCGTAATGGCAAAGTGACGGTCATAACCCGGAGCCGGGCACAAAAACTTCACATGATCCAGCTTGCACCACGGGGTGTTTCCCATCACGCCATGAGTCATCGCCCGGGACACGGTATCGAACATCACATTCAGACTGGAGTTTCCATATATAATAATATTGTCAATCGGCACCTCGATAATAGCCGCCAGAAGCTCCTTTGCTTCTTTAATACCATCCAGGATTCCATAATTTCGGCAATCCACGCCCTGCTCGCCCTTTAAGTCCATACCACTGTGCAGCACATCCATCATTTCCATGGATAAATCCAGCTGTTCGGCAGACGGTTTTCCTCTGGACATATCCAGTTTCAAACCCTTTCCCTGATACTCCCTGTATTCCAGTTCCAGTTTTTCTTTCAAACAGAGTAATTCTTCTTTGTTCAGTTCTTTGTACGGTCTCATCGCAAGCAGTCCTTTCTCTCTGGTTTACTATAGCCAATAATTTTCTCCTCATTATAACTCGGCCCGGCCAAAAAACGCAAGTGGCAATTTCACGAATGTCGGATACCCCGCGGCCAGCCGCGGAAATAAAATGCTAAATTGAATCTATAGGATGCGGAACAGATATCCCGCCCACTCTAAAACCCAGGGATTTACACAGGCCTCCAGAAACGAGGCTGTCAGAAACAGCAGGCACAAAGCCAGAAAATAAGGACTCTGACGCAGCAGGCCGGAAGTTTCCTGTTTCATGCCGCGGCAGAAAAAATAAAACAGCATCCAGACAGGAATATAGATCAGATTATGGGGAAATCCGGTCGCCAGCGCCATCGGATAGCCGATCACCCCATACAGATAAGTCAATGCTGAGACGGTATAAGCCGTAGTCACGCCATAACAGAAAACGGCGCTGTTTAACACAGGCATGGCGAACTGGGTCATGCTTGCCAGCCACAGGGCCAGCGCGATCAGAAAACGCCGCTGAAAAATATAGCGAAACAAAGGAAAGCCTGAAGATTGTCCCATACGAACCGCATTCATAAAGATCTGGCTGTCCGCCACCAAAGAGGCCTCCTCATAACGACTGGCGACATAAAACAAAAACGTCCCCGCAGCCAGCCCGGACAGCCAGAAAAACAAAAAAGGCATCTGTTCTGCTCTTGATCTCATCGCTGTAATCCTCCCTGCTAACAGTATATGCGGCAGAAAGGGAAAACATGTCTCAGGAAGCGTATTTCACTTTATAAGCCAGCAGCGCCGCGATGGTTTTTCCGTCAGTGATCTTCTGACTGTAAATCATATCCAGAAGCTCATCCAATTCACAGGCCTGCACATCCACAAACTCATCTTCATCCAGATGCTGTTTGGACGGAATCAGATCCTTTGCCACAAAGATACCGATCAGCTCATTACAGAAAGCGACGGTTGTATTCAACATCAGCAAAGGCTCCAGTGTACCGGCCCGGTATCCTGTCTCTTCTTCCAGCTCCCGGGCAGCGCATTCGATCTTCGGCTCTCCCACTCTGTCCAGAGAACCCGCCGGAATCTCCAGAGTATAGCGTTCAAGGGCGTTCCGGTACTGACGCACCATCAGAATCTTTCCCTCATCCGTCACAGCTACTACGGCGGCAGCTCCCTTATGCTCGATATAATCCCACTGGGCCGTATGCCCGTTAGAAAATGCCATCGTATCCGTATAAAAATCCACCACCGCACCTTTATAAATCAATTCCCGGTTTACTCGCTTCACTTCATCCATAAAACCATCCACTCCTTCATATCCTTTGACAACTCCCCTATAAAATTCTGTCTGGTTTGTTGTTTTTTTGAGAACTTTCCCACTGATGTTAAAAAGACATGCCTGATAAACAGACATGTCCTTTATAATTAACAGATTTTACTTCGCGTAATCTGTAACTCTCGACTCACGAATTACATTTACCTTTATCTGTCCTGGGTATTCTAATTCTGATTCGATTTGTTTTGAAATATTTCTCGCCAGCAATACCATCTCGTCATCGCTGACCTGTTCAGGAACTACCATCACACGTACTTCTCTGCCTGCCTGAACAGCAAAGGACTTGTCCACTCCCTTAAAGGAGTTTGTAATATCTTCTAATTGCTGCAATCTGTTGGTATATGTTTCTAATGTTTCTCTTCTTGCGCCAGGACGGGCTGCCGAAATCGTATCCGCCGCCTGTACAATGCACGCGATCAGGGATGTAGGTTCCGCATCGCCATGATGGGATTCCACTGCGTTGACGACCACCGCCGATTCCTTATACTTCTTGCACAGCTCCACACCCAGCTGGATATGGGAGCCCTCCATCTCATGGTCCACTGCCTTGCCGATATCATGCAGCAGGCCGGCACGCTTTGCCAGACGAACATCCAGGCCGATCTCGCCGGCCAGCAGTCCCGCCAGATGCGCTACCTCGATGGAATGCTTCAATGCGTTCTGACCATAACTGGTACGGTAACGCATCTTTCCCAATAATCTGATCAGTTCGGGATGAATCCCATGAAGTCCCACCTCAAGGGTCGCCGCCTCACCTTCTTCACGAATGATGGATTCCACTTCCTTCTGTGCCTTTTCCACCATCTCCTCGATTCTGGCCGGATGAATCCGTCCGTCCACAATCAGCTTCTCCAATGCGATGCGGGCAACTTCCCTGCGGATCGGATCAAAAGCAGATAAAACCACAGCTTCCGGCGTATCGTCAATAATCAGATCCACGCCTGTCAGCGTCTCCAGCGTGCGGATATTCCGGCCTTCTCGTCCGATGATCCGCCCTTTCATCTCATCGTTTGGAAGCTGGACCACGGAGATCGTCGTCTCGGACACATGGTCCGCAGCGCACTTCTGTATCGCTGTCACCACATAATCCTTCGCTTTTTTCTCCGCTTCCTCTTTGGCCCTGCATTCCAGCTCTTTGATCATTTTCGCAGTGTCATGTTTTACATCTTCTTCAACAGTTTTTAAAAGATATTCCTTTGCCTGTTCGGAGGTTAATCCGGAAATACGTTCCAGTTCCTGTTCCTGTTTTTCAAGAAGCTCGTCAACTTCCTGGCTTCTCTTGTTCAATGAATCTTCTTTTGCTGTTAACCCGGCCTCGCGTTTTTCAAGAGCATCAGCCTTTTTGTCCAGGTTCTCTTCTTTGTTCAAAACCCGTCGCTCGTATCGCTGCAGCTCATTTCTGCGCTCTTTGGTCTCTTTCTCCAGCTCGTTCTTGGTCTTCAAAGATTCTTCTTTGGCTTCCAAAAGGGCTTCGCGCTTTTTTGTCTCGGCGACCTTCAATGCTTCATCTATTATCTCTCTTGATTTTTCTTCCGCACTGCCGATTTTGTCTTCATAGACTTTTTTCCGGTAAGCCGCGGCGACAAACCAAGTAATAGGTGCTACAACACAGAGTGTGATTAACACAGCAATGATATAACTACCCATCGATCCAGGAGCACCTCCTTATTTAGTTTTCATTGTACAAAATACAATACCTAAATTTTAAACTGTTTTTCGCCGCATGTCAAGTGTATTGGTGGTTTGTAACATTATTTTGTGAATATTAAAACAATTTACACAACAGCTTGTATGTTTATTTCTCACTTTCCGACGAATTTTCGGCCCCGGCGAATGAGCCGGTCATCCCGCTTTCCAATTCGGCAGCATCCTCAGGCAAAGCCGCTCCATCCGATTCGGATCCTGAGCCAATCTTGTAATAAGCCCGGACCTTCGCGTCGATCTCAGCCATAATCTCCGGATTGTTTCGCAGGAAAATCTTCGCGTTCTCCCGGCCCTGGCCGATTTTCTCTTTATTATAAGCGTACCACGCGCCGCTCTTTTCCACGATATCTACCTTCGCGGCCAGATCCAGCACGTCTCCCTCCCGGGAAATCCCCTTGCCGAACATGATATCAAATTCCGCCTCTTTAAAGGGCGGCGCTATCTTGTTCTTCACAACCTTGATCCGAGTACGGTTACCGATGATCTCTCCGCTCTGCTTTAAAGACTCGATCCTTCTCACATCCAGACGGATCGAAGAATAAAACTTCAGAGCCCGACCGCCGGTGGTCGTCTCGGGATTCCCAAACATCACGCCCACTTTCTCCCGGAGCTGGTTGATAAAGATCACCACGCAGTTGGACTTGCTGATGCAGGCTGTCAGTTTTCTTAACGCCTGGGACATCAGACGGGCCTGTAACCCCACATGGGAATCCCCCATGTCTCCGTCGATCTCCGCCTTCGGCACAAGGGCCGCCACGGAGTCGATAATTACGATATCGATGGCGCCGGAACGCACCATCGTCTCCGCGATCTCCAGAGCCTGTTCTCCGTTATCCGGCTGAGATATGTACAGATTATCCACATCCACGCCGATATTCTTCGCGTAAACCGGATCCAGCGCATGCTCTGCGTCGATAAAGCCCGCGATGCCGTCCTTCTTCTGCACCTCCGCCACCATATGCAGCGCCACCGTAGTCTTACCGCTGGACTCAGGACCGTAAACCTCGATGATCCTGCCCTTCGGCACGCCGCCGAGTCCCAGGGCGATATCCAGACTTAAAGAGCCCGTAGGAATCGTCTCGATATTCATACGTGCGGCTGAATCGCCCAGTTTCATGACGGACCCCTTACCATACTGCTTTTCAATCTGCGTCAGCGCCGCATCCAAAGCTTTTAATTTATCTTCTTTAATCATATTCTTTCCTCCATTAAAATTCCGCGGCTCCCCTGCCGGGGCTTGTTTACGCCGTTGCTGCTTTCCATAAATTATTCAGAGCAGCCATGTGGCCGTTCGTTTGCAAACACCTGTTCGATGTACACATATTAATATACTTTTGTAAAAATGTCAACAAAAAATCCAAAAAGGATCACATAAAAGAGGGAAAAAACAGAAACTACGGAAAAATACCGAAATGAATCGTTCTCACAGAATATCCGGACCTGGAATGCATTCATCATATCACAAAATATGGAAATACACAAACGAAATCTTTCGACAAGATTCCCTAATATATCCCCATTTCAAAATGTTTCTCCATTTCAAAACGCATGTTCGAAGTCTCTTACACCTCTGCTTTTCCGACTGAAAAAACAGACGCGAAAGAGACTCCGAACCCATGTCAGAATCCCGCTTTCGTCGTCAGCGCCCGCCAGCTCGCGCCCCCGATAATATCCAGAGCGAAATCGGTGCTGGAGGCATTTTTGTCCATATTCTGATAGACGCTCCAGGAACGTTTCTGGCCGCCTGAACTGTTGCGCAGACCAAAATAAAGCCCTTCTCCCATTTCCGCAGAAGCATCCGTATGGCGGTGAATAATCAGGCTGTCCACCATATCGTTGGCTTCGGCCAGATAATAGGCATAGGCAATCGCCGCCGCCTGCGTCTCCTCTCCGGCGCCGGAAGAAAAACCATTTTCAGAGAGAATAAACTTATGTTCCTCTCCATATGTATCAGCCACATAATCGGTAAGCAGTTTCAGGTTCATAATCGTGATCATTTTACTGTCCAGAGAATCGATCACCCGTGCGGTGGTATTCCAGAACCTGGTGTTGGTAAGCGGTTCCGAGTAGGCATGATAGGCTACCCACCATTCAATATCCCCATGCTCAGCCGTCTCTTTCGCAAAGGCATCCAGTACTTCCCGGCTGGTATAAGCGCCGCTCCGGGTAAAATTCCAGCAGTGATCCAGAGAAATCAGACAGTGACTGTTGCTGTAAACGCTTCGGGTACAGTTATAAAGCACCCGGAAGGACTCGGCATAATTCGCGATATACTCGTCAAAGGAAAGTCCGCCGCAGTAATTCCATCTCGTATAATTTCCCACTTCATTGCCTAAAATCCAGTTATACACCCTGAATTCATCATTGGAATAATGTTCCGCCAGAAAGGTAAACATGGCGGCCAGTTTTTCCCTGGCATCAGGATCTGCCATATTCAATCCGTAATAGGAATGTCCGGATACCCGGCCTTTGGGATAAATCAAATCGGCCGACGCTCCCGTATACCGCATCAGCAGCACCGCCGTGGTATTGATGCCCGCGCTGCCCAGCTGCCTGATATCCCTGTCCAGTTCCCAGATATAATTCCCGTTAAAATAGTAAGTTTTTCCATTATAATTATATGGATAACTGCTTCCGCCCGCCAGTTTGTCCAGCAGCACGTTCACCACACTGTGATTAACCCCCAGCTCTCTCGCCTCTCCCAGCCGGCGTGGATCCACCTGCAGGCCCTTTTTGGAGGGCTGTTTCGGATAAGCAAAGGTACGGCTGGCCACCCTTTCCGGATTAGTAATATAGCTTGACGAGGTCAGACAGGTTTCCGCATCCGCGCATACACTGATGGCCCGAAACTCATCCAGCATATATTCCCGTCGAAATGGCGCCGTGATCCGAACGCAGCCGCTGCCGTAGCAGGCGCCCAGACATTCCCCTTCAATGCCGTTACCGCCGCTTTCAAACAGGGCGTAAACACAGGGCGTCTCTTTGTCCGTTTCCAGTTCGGCCACCATCGTTTCCCCGTCAACCTTGCAGGATCGCAGAACAGGAGCCGTAAAATCGGAATTCTCCGCCCCGGGAGTTACCGGAACGGTCCGACCGTCCTCATATTCTATGGTGATCCGTGAAAAGTCATCATTTGGCCTCACCGAGGAAATCGGCGTAAAAACTATTTTTTCCCCATAGCTGCCATATTCTGAAGATATCTGTATCAGCGAATGCCTGCAGGCTTTTTCACCGGTGAGAAAAAGCTCTCCATGAACCAGCTTTTCCATATGGTTTTCAAACACCGCGAAAGCCGCGTACTGTTCGTGATCGATGAAATCTCCTTCATAAACGGCAGGGCCGACAATCCGGTATCCTGTAAAACGGACCATGGGAATATTCCCTGCCGGTCCTTCACCAAATATGGAATGAACCGTAACGGCCACATCCATCTTTCCTTCTTCGCCAGAAAAAGTATACTCGTCCGATGCCAGAGCCCGGGCAAAACCATCCGAGAAAACGGCGCTCACTACCATGTTCTCCTGCCTTAAATCTTCCTTTTCATAATGCAGGGCATTATAGAACACCGTATAGTGATCAAAGGGAACCGGCGTAATCTCCAGCTCTGTGTGAAGCAGACCCCATCTCAGCGTCACCGAAACGACAGTATCCTCCAGTGCGTCCCGGTCTTTGGAAAATTCCGAAATTTCATAAACACGTCCCGAAAGAGTATAAGCGGACAGCTGAATCTGCCGATCCGAAATGCTTTCATATTCATGAATCACGCCGTGATATACGGCAGTCAGCTTCACAGGCACAAACAGAACAAAAAGAAGCGCCGTCAGACACAAAATTCCCACGGCAGCCAGAAGTCCCGGAGAGCGCTTTATGGCGAGCCATCGTTCTCTTTGATGCTGCTTTATCATATTCTCCCGTTCCAGATTCTTTTTTGGCATAAGCCCCTCCCTTAACAAGTCTCACGGAATAGCATTATACCACAGTTTCGGGAAATTTTGCATTTTTTTTACGAATTTTTGAAATTATCCTGCAAGTCCGCCAGTTTATCCAGCGCCAATCATCTCCATCGCCGCAATCATCCGCAGTTTTTCCGGTTCAATCATATCTCTTCCATAAACGTCAATAAAACGATCTGTGTACGCAGCTGTCCCAAGATTATAATGCAGCGTCCAGATCCCCCATAAAACATCGATGTGCCTGTCTCCGATCCCGCCGCAGCCAAGATCAATATATCCCGAAAATTTCCAGTTATTCAAAATGATATTGGGCAGACAGTAATCGCCATGAAGGAGTACTTCCTTTTTTAACAATGGCAGCCCCTCTTCTGCCACACGTTTCGCCTCTGAAAAAGAATCAAATTCCCACATCCCTCTGAACAGATCCGGCTCATAACTGCTCTTATCAAAACCTCCCTTTACCGTCTCCACATATGTCATAATCCTGTCCTGTACAGGACAGTTTTTCCCATCCATCTCATGCAGTTCCCGCAGTAACGAGGCTGTGACGTCACAAAGCTGCCTCGGTTCTGACAGATATGCCGAATCAGTACAGTCTTCTCCTTGAATTTTCCTGCTTAACAGATAATCTTTTCCATGCGCCGAACCATAATACAACACTTCTTCCGATAACTTCAACGAACACATATACGCGGTCATCAACGCTTCTGTTTTCAATGTTCCCGCGGCCGCTTCTTTCAGGAAATAGCCTTCATCCCTGTCGATCAAAAACACTCTGGCCTGGGGCGAGCAGCTACTGTCGTAAAGCATCGAATCCTTCATATAGCCTGCCACCGCCTCAGGGTATGTCTCAATATTCAGCTTTATTGGCGTACGTTTCATACTTCCACTCACTTCCATAAACCTTCGGCAAGCTTTTTTATTTGCCGCAATCCTGATAGACTATATCACCATAATCAGCGTCCCCGCGCCGATCAGCAGACACCCGATCAATGCTTTCGCGGTAAATTCTTCATGGAGAATGACAAAAGCCAGGATCAGCGTAATCACCACACTGAGCTTATCGATCGGCACTACCTTTGAGGCTTCTCCCATCTGCAGCGCCCGGTAATAACAAAGCCATGAAGCGCCGGTAGCCAGCCCGGAAAGAATCAGGAATATCCAGCTTTTTCTGCTGATCTGCGCGATCCCGCCCTGGGCGTCTGTCAGAAATACCATTCCCCAGGACATGACAACGACTACCACCGTCCGTATCGCCGTGGCCAGGTTCGAGTTTACGCCCTCGATACCGATTTTGGCTAAAATAGAAGTAAACGCCGCGAAAAGCGCGGACAGTATCGCAAATATAAACCACATATACGAGTCCCTCCCTGCCAGATTCATGTACTCTCAAAGTCTCACTGTGCCTGATTTTGTGACATGATTTTTTGTCAAACGCAAAAGCAGGTGCCGAAAGATTCCGGGAATATATATTATAGTCCGTTTCCTGCTTCCAAACATATTCAAAGCATTTTACCCCTTCAGGGAAGCGCTGCTACGGGAATATTCTTTTTCTATGTAACAATGTTCCTTTTCATATAACAGCTCATCCCCGCTAAAATCCAATTCAATAATATAGGGCATCCAATCGATTATGCGCCGAAAATCTTTACATCCAAAATCCGGATGATAAAAATTTAAAATCGTGCTGAGCGCTGTTCCATGGGTGGCTATTACAACCTTTTTACCGCTGTTTTTTTCCAAAATCTCCGTAAGCGCCTCCATATTTCTTTTTTGCACCGTATGAATCGATTCGCCATTTTCCTCACAATAATCATGATCCGCCCAGCGCTTTTCAAACATGCCATGCTGATTGCCATGAATGCCGGATTCCCGTTCACGCAGTCTCTCGTCGGTGATAATTTCCTTTCCATAAAAAACTGCCGTATCTGCAATCGTATCATAGCTTCTCTTATAGGGGCTGCTGTAAAATACGTCTATCTCTTTATCTCTCAGGAAATCCAGTACGATTCTGGTATCTTCTCTGCCCTCAGCGGTTAAAGGTCTGGTTCTGTCGTCCTTCCATGCAAAGTCCGGCTGCGCATGACGTACAAAATATATTTTTGTTAATTCTGCTGGCAATATGATGTCCTCCTGCTATCAATCAAGTCCGTTGGGTTGTTATTTTGATCAGCTTATCCAAATAGATGTCATTCTTAATTTTCATTTTCTATTTCTTTTCAGTAAAAATTTTTTGCAGGTTAACACAAAATTTCTCAAAAGCATTATACTCCGTCCAGACAGATTTTACAATTCTCTGTGAATATTTCTTCGTATTTTTTTAAAATTAATAAGGTTTTTTCAATTTTTTTAAAATTGGGCATATCAAAAATGGAGGAGATTTCTCTCCTCCACTTTTTCCGCTCAATGGCCCGGATTATTTCCGCAGCCTTTTGCATTCATGTTCCTTCAAGCTGTTATTTTAAATTATTCCGCGCCTTATTCCGCGTCCAGCTGCTCCATCAGAGCCTCTCTTGCGCGCTCGATATCCTTAGCTTCCAGAATAGCGATCTGGCCGGGCTTCTGTACATCGTAGAACTCGAAGCGGCCCTTGTTGCACAGACGTCCCTTGTTCTCGGACTCGGGATCGGCCACAACGTCCACGATCTTGTTGTCCTTCATCAGCAGTACACGCTTGCAGCCCTTCTTGCAGTTGTAGCAGGTGGACTCGATTCTCTGTACTTCCCAAGGACGGTATTCGCAGCGGTTCTTCGGCCTTAACGCGCCTACCGGGCAGGCCTGGATACAGTTGCCGCAGAACTCGCATTCCATGTTGTTGATCCACAGATCCTGGAACGGAGCGGCGGAAACCTTGGAATTAAAGCCTCTCTTTGACAGGGCAATCGCGCTGCGTCCTACCAGATGCTCGCAGGTGTTCACACATCTGTGGCAAAGGATACACAGGTTCGGATTGTATGTAAAGTAAGGGTTGGAATCATCGATGGGCTTCTCAACAAACTCGTTGGGATAAGATGTTTCCTTTACGCCGTACTCATAGCAAAGATTCTGGAACTCGCAGTCGCCGTTGCCGGGACATGCGAAGCAGTGATTGGGATGGTTGGAGAGCAGCAGATCCAGAACGCCTCTTCTGGCTTTGATAACTCTCTCGCTCTTCGTGAGGATCTCATACCCTTCCGCAATGGGGAAAGAGCATGCGGTCACAAGCTTGGGCATACCGACGATCTCAACCATACACATTCTGCATGATGCTTCCGGCGTCATAAATTTCAGATAACACAGGGTGGGGATTTTCACTCCCACGCTCTTTGCTGCTTCCAAGATGGTAGTACCGGCATTTACCTGATACTTTTTGCCATCGAACATTACACGGATTTTATTAACCTGACTCAATGTAGTACCTCCTCCTGTACGAATTTTAATTTCGCAGCCGTCCCGTCGGTCCACAGTCCGATTTCATACGGCCTTTTGCATCCGTCAGTCAAACTGTGGTACCCGGGGACTTTTGCCAATTCTATATTTATGAAAATGATCACGCTTTGTAAACAGCTTCCTTCTTACACTTAGAAATACAAACGCCGCACTTCACGCACTTGCTGGTATCGATTGTAAAGGGCTGTTTCTTCTCGCCGCTGATCGCTTCAACAGGACAGTTCTTCGCACAAAGACCGCAGCCGATACATTTATCCGGGTCGATCTGGTAAGAGAACAGATTCTTACATTTGCCGGCCGGACATTTCTTATCTCTCACGTGAGCGATATACTCATCTTTGAAATATTTATATGTAGACAATACCGGGTTCGGCGCCGTCTGTCCCAATGCGCACAGGGAATTTTCCTTGATCAGGTTACACAGGTCAACCATACGGTCCAGATCTTCCATCTCAGCCTTGCCGTCGGTGATCTTGTTCAGCAGCTCAAGCAGACGCTTCGTACCGATACGGCAGGGCGTACACTTACCGCAGGACTCATCCACGGTGAACTCCAGGAAGAACTTGGCGATATCCACCATACAGTCATCCTCGTCCATAACGATCAGTCCGCCGGAACCCATCATGGAGCCAATGGCTACCAGATTGTCATAATCAATCGGTACGTCATAGTTCTCCAGGGAAATACATCCGCCGGAAGGACCGCCGGTCTGTGCAGCCTTGAACTTCTTGCCTCCGGGAATACCGCCGCCGATATTCTCAACAACCTCACGCAGGGTGGTTCCCATGGGAATCTCCACCAGACCTACGTTGTTGATCTTGCCGCCAAGAGCGAATACCTTGGTTCCTCTGGACTTCTCGGTACCCATGGAAGCGAACCAGTCGGCGCCCTGTAAAATGATCTGAGGAATGTTTGCCCAGGTCTCCACGTTATTCAGAATCGTAGGCTGTCCGAACAGACCTTTAACGGCCGGGAACGGAGGACGAGGCTTGGGCTCGCCGCGGTTGCCCTCGATAGAGGTCATCAGAGCGGTTTCCTCGCCGCATACGAATGCGCCTGCGCCAAGACGTAAGTCGATATCGAAATCAAAGTCCGTACCGAAAATATTTTTGCCTAACAGGCCGTAATCTCTGGCCTGCTTTAAAGCGATGTTCAGACGGTCAACGGCGATGGGATACTCCGCACGCACGTAGATATAACCCTGGTTTGCGCCGATTACATAACCGGCAATAGCCATTGCCTCAAATACAACGTGGGGATCGCCCTCTAATACGGAACGGTCCATGAACGCGCCCGGGTCGCCCTCGTCAGCGTTACAGCATACATATTTCTGTACGCCGGGAGCGCCGCCCATAGCGAACTGCCATTTCTTTCCGGTAGGGAATCCGCCGCCCCCACGTCCGCGCAGGCCGGAATCAATCAGGCATTTCACAACATCCTCTCTTGACATGGTGGTAAGCACCTTGGCCAGAGCTTCGTAACCGCCGGTTCCGATATACTCGTCGATATTCTCCGGATTGATCACACCGCAGTTTCTCAGAGCAACACGGTGCTGAGGCTTATAGAAATTGGTCTGATTCATGGAAATGATGCCGTTCTCGGTAACGGTCTCCTGATACAGATACTTCGTTACCACATTGCCCTTTACCAGATGCTCTTCAACGATCTCATGAACATGCTCCAACTCCATATTTGAATAGAAAGCGGCTTCCGGATAAATAATCATAACCGGACCCAATGCGCAGAGGCCGTGGCAGCCTGTGCGGATTACGCACACTTCATTTTCCAGTCCGACTGCCTTGATCTCCTGTTCCAGCTTATCGGCGATCTTCTGGCTGCCTGAAGAGGTACATCCGGTACCGGCGCAAACCAGCACATGGGAACGGTACTTTCCTTTTCCCTTGTCTGCGCCTTCGTGTCTGAAATTAACGATGTCCTGGTTTTTTTCTTTTATTTTCTTTAACTGATCAACTGTAATCACTATGCCCATCCTCCTATCTTAGTTCCGCATATGCGTTTTTTCAGTTACCGGCCACGAAGTGAACGATAACTTTTTCCATTTATTCATGGCATTTATCAGTTGGATTTTCCTATTGATACTGTGCAAGGATATCCTCGACCATGTTTGCGGTCAGACGTCCGTGAACTTCGCCGTTCACCGTCATAACCGGAGCCAGGCCACAGGCGCCTACGCAACGGCAGGCTTCCAGAGAGAACTTACCGTCTGCGGTACACTGTCCGCCGGTAATTCCCAGAACTTCCTGCAGTTTCTCGTAAACCTGGCCGGAGCCCTTTACGTAGCAAGCGGTACCAAGACATACCGAGATATTGTATTTTCCCTTGGGATACAGGGAGAAAAATGAATAAAATGTTACTACGCCGTAAATTTTAGCCAAAGAAATCCGCAATTCCTCAGAGATTGTTTTCAGCACCTTTTCCGGAAGATATCCGAAAATTTCCTGTGCCTGCTCCAGTACAGGAATCAGAGGACTTTTCGTTCCCTTGTAATCGTCAAGCAGCTCGGCCAGCTGACTCTCCTGCTCCGGGGTCCCTTTATAAGGAATGTTGATTCTCTCGTCACTCATTTTAAAATACCTCCTAATTTAGTTCCGTAACTGTCCTTCCAGTACCATCACACCGGCAGAGTATTTCCGGCCGTTACCACGTCCGTAAATCCTCTGGGCACTGTACGGACAGTTACTATTTTTAGTCCCGTAACTGTCCTCCCAGTACCATCACACCGGCAGAGTATTTCCGGCCGTTACCGCGTCCGTAAATCCTCCGGGTACCGTACGGACAGTTACTGTTCTTAATTCTTATTCACGTACAACTAAAACATTGCCTAGACTGAAACTCGATTTTTATGATTTTTAACCTGTTTTGCAAATCGTTTTGCTAACGGGTTTATCTTAGCCGATTTTCCTCAGGCTGGTAGCATCCGCTTCTCTCTTTCAGCGCAATCGCCTCGCTGGGTTCCTGATACCACAGGATGTTCTGAACCTCGTTCTCGAAATAGCTGCGCTCGTTGCTCCGTACCCGTTCGGTCTGCTTTAAGGCAACCTCTTCGCTGACCTTGGCGATCCGCACGCCTACCTGCTTGTAGCCGGGGATGGAACAGATCGGGTCCAGATTATGGGCGTCGGTAAGGACGTTCGCGCCTCCGCCATAGTGGAAAGGCATCCACGCCACGCCGGGCTCCAGCGTATCTTCGATACGAACCTCACAGTAAACGGTGCCCCGGGGAGAGGTAACGCTTACCCAGTCCCCTGCCTCAATCTTGTTGGCAAGGGCGTCATCCGCATTCAGCTCGATATAGTTTCTAGGAGCCGTATAGTGGATGGCGATGGTTCTGTCGGTCATGGTTCTCGTATGATAGTGGTACAGAATACGGCAGGTCATCAATGTGATAGGGTATTCTTCGTTCTCTGTCTCCGGAGAAGCCGCCCAGTCCATAGCTTTCAGCAGGCCGATACCGCCCTTTCTGCTGGGACCATTGACATGCAGACGAGGCGTGCCGGGATGGTCTTCCGTAGGGCAGGGCCACTGAACGCCCTGGCCGTCCTTCGCGATTTTTTCATATGTAATACCGGCGTAAGACGGCGTCACTGTCCGCATCTCGTTAAAGATGTCCTCTGCCTTGTCATAATGGCAGGAATAACCCAGGCGGTTCATCAGTTCCATGATAACCTCCCAGTCATTTTTGGACTGGCCTTTACGGGGTACGGCCTGACGTACCATCTGCACACGGCGCTCCGTATTGCTGAACGTACCGTCCTTCTCGGCGAAACAGGTAACTGGCAGCACTACGTCGGCTTTTTCCGCCGTCTCAGTCAGGAACAGATCCTGTACTACGACGAAAGCCTTTTCCAGCGCCTGCTCCACGTGATGGGTATCAGGGTCGGAAACCATGGGATTCTCACCCATAATGTAAAGTACCTTTACCTTGTCTTCCAGAATAGCCGGTATCGTCTGCGTAACGGTCAGACCCTTTTTCGGATTCAGCGGTACGCCCCAGGCCTTCTCGAATTTCTCCTGTACGGCCGGGTCGAATACCTTCTGGTATGCAGGGTAGTCCGTGGGCAGCGCGCCCATATCGCAGGCGCCCTGTACGTTGTTCTGGCCACGCAGCGGGTTGATGCCGCAGCCTTCATGGCCCAGATTTCCGGTAACCAGAGCAAGATTGCTCAGACTCATAACATTGTTTGTGCCGTTCAGATGCTGGGTAATACCCATAGCATAGGCGATGTAAGACTTATGCGTTGAAGCATACAGCCTGGCGGCCTTGATAATCAGATCCTTATCTACGCCGCAAATTTCCGCACCCTTTTCAGGCGTGTACGGTTTCACGCATTCACGCAGTTCCTCAATACCTTCCGTATGGGCCGCGATATACTCTTTATCCTCCAGACCTTCGGAGAAAATGATATGCAGCATGGTATTGGACAGCGCAACGCTGGTGCCTGGTTTAATCTGCAGATAAACATCCGCGATATTGGCAAGGTCAATCCGCTTCGGGTCGGCTACGATCAGCTTCTTCCCTTCGGCGACAGCCTGCCGGATCATCATTCCCATTACGGGATGCGCTTCGGTGGTATTCGAACCTGTCACAAAAATGACATCCGCACTCTTCACATCCTCGATGGTGTTTGTCATGGCTCCTGAGCCTAACGTGGTTGCAAGACCTGCAACAGTAGAGCTATGTCAGAGACGGGCACAATGATCCACATTGTTCGTACCTACGGCAGCCCGCAGGAATTTCTGGAACAGATAATTGTCCTCATTGATGGTTCTGGCGGATGAGAATCCGGCAACGGCGTCCGGACCGAAATCACGCTTGGTCTCTTTAATCTTATCGGCGATCAGATCCAGCGCTTCATCCCAGGTAGCCTCCACAAGCTCGCCGTCCTTGCGGACCAGCGGCGTTTTCAGCCTCTGCTCATTGTTCACAAAGTCGAAGGCAAAACGACCCTTTACACAGAGCAGCCCTTTGTTCACCGGACCGTCCGCCGGTCTTGCGTCCACTACCTTGCCGTCCTTGACCAAAAGGTCGATCTGGCAGCCTACGCCGCAGTATGTGCAGGTGGTACGCACTCTTTCCGTCTCGAAAACACGGAACGGATTCTGTGCCTTTGTGGACAGCGCTCCCGTAGGACAGGCGGAAACACAGCTACCGCATGACTCGCAGTTGGATTCTGACCAGTCCATGCCAAAGGCAGGGGAGATCACCGACCGGAACCCGCGCTGGGTCGTATCGATGGCGCCACGGCCTACCAGCTTCTGGCAGGTATTAACGCATCTGTGACAGAGTATGCACAAATTCGGATTATATGTAAAGAACTTGTTGCTTCTGTCAATAGGCAGTGTAAATTCATCTTTCGGGAAGCTGGACTCTTTCACGCCATACTGATGACAGTAATCCTGCAGCTTGCACTCGCCGTTGGCCTGGCAGGAAAAGCACTGGGTGTCGTGATGACTCATCAGAAGGTCGAGAACGCCGCGGCGGGCTTTCACTACCCGCTTGCTCTCCGTATGAATCACATTGCCCTCGGCAATGGGGAAGGTACAGGCCGTTACCAGCTTGGGGCTGCCCTCGATCTCCACCATACACATACGGCAGGAGCCTTCGGGAGCCAGATGCTTCAGGTAGCAGAGTGTGGGAATCTCTATTCCGTACTGTCTTGCAGCCTCAAGTATCGTCGTACCTTCCGCAACTCTGACGGCGATGCCGTTAATCGTTGCATGAATCATAATGGTACATTCCTCCTTGTTAAAATCATAAAAAATAGACAGTGTCTAGTTTCTTAATCATCTTTAATTATAAAACCCTGTTGCGTTCCTGTCAACCTGAATATTGTGTATTTTGCCTTTTTTTTGCCCATTTTTATGTTTTTTGTCGTACACTTTTCTAAAAACGAACGGTTTTTACAGAATGTTTTTGTTATAAATGCCCAGAAAGCATCCATATGCCGGGTTCGGAGCAGCCCTATACAGTGTCTATTTTTGTATC
>CAJTTU010000018.1:0-1723 GCA_910579325.1 uncultured Lachnospiraceae bacterium
CCTCGAAAGCTGCTTTTCAATCTGTTCAAAATATCTGGTATACGTATCAGATTCCTTTCTCATCATCTGCATAGACAAAGAAACAGCCGTAATCGGCGTTTTGATCTGATGAGCGATATTGGACAAATTTTCGGCGAAATCATTTTTCGCCTGCACCGCCGCTTCCTTCGTCTGATACAGATAAGTCACCGTCTTATATATCTCATCTTCCAGCTTGGAAAATTCATCCTCCCCGGAAACAGAGAGAACCGCCGCCTGGCCGGTATTGACCCGTTCCAGATAATCCGCCAGTGCCAGAATCCGCCCGGCCTCTATTTTATTCCGATATAAAAAAGTAAACAGAAAGAGCAAAACTCCCGCTAAAAATCCGGCAGCCACAAACCCGATACGGCAAAATATATCACCGGCAAACCCTGCCGGATACTTCATAATAGAACGCGCCGCCGGCACACTCTGCCGGACCCATTGCCATAAACCGCTCTGCCCGTAAACAGAACCCGAAAAATCCGATATGCGGTACCCCAGTTCTGACAACAGATCGGTTTCCGCCGTCCCATCAGCCTTTCCGCCCACATATTCCTTTAGCACAGCGGAAATAATTTTTCTCGTCTCCGGCTCCCGCTCCACGATCTCTCCGCAAAGCGCATTCAGCAGATCAAACTGAACCCTGCCATAATGACGGGCCGCCAGCATAATGGAGACAGAAACGGCAATCAGACTGACAGATAATACAAGCCCCAGCGTCACCAGATAATTCTTCCGCCCGCTCATATCCCCTCCTCCATACGATAGCCCACGCTCCTGACCGTTTTCAGGCAGGCCGGCTGCCCCAGCTTATCCCGCAGCCGTTTCATCGTAACCGTCAGAGTGTTGTCGTTCACATAATTGCCGTTCACATCCCATACCTGCTCCAGGATTTTTTCTCTGGTGACGGTTTTTCCTTTGTTTTGCATCAGATATAAAAGCAGCTGGTATTCGGCGGCGCTAAGCAGAATTTGTCCGCCGGATTCCTCTCCCCCATAACAGAAAACCGTTCTCCGCTCCACATCGATCACAATTCTGCCGCAGGAAAGATACCGCTTCGCCACATTGCCCGTCCGACGCAACAATGCCTGAATCCGGGAATACAATACCTCAAGCGCAAAGGGCTTCACCACATAATCATCCGCCCCGTTCCGAAACCCGGACACAATATCGCAGGAATCTCCCCGAACCGTCAGAAAAATAACCGGCAGCTCCTTCCATCTGCCGCGAATCCACCGGCACAGGCTGTCGCCGCGGCCGTCCGGCATGCTCCAGTCCAGCAGCACAAGGGTGGGCACCCGTATCCGCAACGCCTGCCTCGCCTGCTCCAGCGTCCCGCATACCGTCACCTTAAAATCCTTTTGCTCCAAATATTCTTTCACAACCCCTGCGATATCGGGATCATCTTCAATATAATACAAATCAGTCATCGTGAATTTCCGCCTTTTTCGTTTTCATATATATTCGGAATCCCCTGGCCACCTTCCGCACTTTTAGCCTCAACGGCCGAAACCGAAAGATTCCGTATATACATTTGATTATACCAGAAAAAAGTTACAATTTCATGACTCGTTTCCATTAAGTGTATTCCCCCAGGGAAATGGTTTCTTCTGCCGCTACGGTATCAAAAACAGCGGGGATGATTTCCACATCGCTTTAATCATCCGGGCCATTCAGATCCCCCAGCAGTTCCACCACT
>CAJTTU010000018.1:1733-47694 GCA_910579325.1 uncultured Lachnospiraceae bacterium
GGACAATTTTGATATTGACGGTTCCTTTTGGGTTCATATTCAGCGTGCAAAAGGATCCGTTGGCCTGTATGTCTAGAAAGATGTTGACAAGCTGTCCCTGACAGTAATAGTCCTTTCCATCCATTGTAACGCCCACAGCCCGGTATTGCGCCGCCTGGGCTTCAGCCCACTCTTTCTCCTGCTTTTCTTCCAGCTCGTCAAATTCCTCTCCCCGGTCCAGCTTATCAAAGAGGATGGATTGAAATGCCCAGTTTTCATCTTCCAAAGCCCTGTCCAGCCAAAGTTCCAGCTCCGCTTCATCCATGCAGTCCGTCAAGGTGGAGAAAAACGCCATTTCTTCATCGGCATACGCTTTTTCAGCGAAACCGGCAAACAAAGCGGAATTTGTGTCAAGCCAATGCACGGCGACAGAGAAAAATGCAAAGTCTCCATCAGCATAGAACTTTTCAAGCCATTTCTTTTGCGTATTTCCATCCAGCCGGGGAAAAGTGATTTCAAACAGCGGCAGGCTGTCAGCCTCATAGTACCGCTCCGCCTGGGCCGCATAGTCCCTGCTACTTGTGCCTGTGTTCCCTTGTACGGGAGTTTTATCCACAGAAACCTGGGGCTTGCCTGTTGTGCGATCAGTTGCCGCGTCAACTGAATAAACGCCAACGAAAGCCGCCCCGAACATTACGCACAGCGTCAGCACACCTGTCAAAAGGCGTACCGCCGTTGACTTTTTCTTAAAGTTCATAATTGCGCTTATCCTCTCTTTTAATAGCTGTTTATTTTCACTTAACATGTCGGCTCCGAGATTTTCCTTGCATCTCCCTACTGCCGCCATAGCGTCAAGCAAGGTTTTTCCATAGTCCTGCGCGTTGCCGCTCCCCGTTTTAGCTAGGACAACTTCATCACAGGAAAATTCGCAGGCCTTGGTAATTTCCCGGCTCATAAGATGAACCAGCGGATTAAACCAATGCAGGCAGGCGGTAACTTGAACCAGCCATTTATAGAACATATCGCACCGTTTATAGTGTGTCAATTCATGCAGGACAATATAACGAAAGTCCTTTTCGAGAATATCCACGCTGGGGAGTACGATACATGGATGGAAAAATCCAATCAGCAGTGGGGAAGAAACCAACGGATTGACGCATAACTCAATCGGCTTTTTAATGCCTGACTGCTCCGCAACAATAGAAAGTTCGTCTAACCGCTCAATATCAGAAACTGGAGTTAATCCAGCCTTGATATATCGTACAAAGCCCTGATAGATTGTTATTTTCCGTATCAGTAAGCCCAGCGCGGCCACTAGCCACACCAGCCAGATATAATTTATTAGCATCGTCCCAATATTTTGAAATGGGTGGACAGTCGTTATATCATCTGCCGGACTATTCACAGGTTCACTGTGTTGCTCCGTTCCAACAGCGGGAGTAAGATTGCCTCCCGGAGCATTGGCTGGGAGTTGCTGCGGCGGCGGTAAAGGAGCAACCTGAGATATTGCCAGATCGACAGCCTGATATGCCTTTCCCATCAGGCTTACTTCCGGCCCGAACGGAAGCAGCAGCCGCAGAACAACAACCAGCCAAATGTAATACTGCCATTGTCGGCTGATTTTATCTTTCAAAAACCGTTTTCCCAAAAGCAGAGCCATAATAAGCAATCCGCCGGAAAAGGACATAGACAGGAAAATTTTTAAAGCTGCGTTCATTGTTGCACTTTCCCTTTGCCAGCAGATCGCCCAAAATCAAATTGGAAACCAGCCCTTTCGCGCTTCCCTCATAAATCTTATCCAGAAAATTTTTTGTCTGCGCTGTCTGGTATTCCGTTTCAGAAACGAGCGTGGTATATTCATTGCGGCGTCCGACTTTCTTGGCGCTCAAAAAGCCCTTGTTCATCAGCCGCGACAGCAGTACAATCAGGGTATTCTTTTGACACGGCTTGCCCCTGGCCGCCAGCCCATCCATGATATAGGGAAAAAGCGTTACTTCCGACCGGTTCCCCCAAACAATTTTCATAACTTCAAGTTCGGCATCGGAAATTTGCTGTATCATAGGCTTAACCTCCTCAATGTATAACACGGTGTTGACGATAAAAATATAACACGCTGTCATTCTTTTGTCAAGCCCACTTTTGCCAAAGAAGCTAAAAACGTATTTCTTCACCGGACAGCTATTTGATTGAGATTATTCGCACACCGCCTTTGCAAGGAAACAATATCTTTGACAGGAGCAAGGTCAACATGGAGCGCGGCCACTTGGCTCGCTGCCTGCGGGAATCAAACAAAAATGAGGGCATTGATGAGTAAAAAAGATGATACCCTGCGCGATACGCTGCTGGGTTCAGCGAAAAATATTGCGGACACAGAAGGCATAGAGGCCATTAATATCCGTTCCATTGCCAGAAAAGCCGGTATCGCAAGCGGAACCGTTTACAATTATTTCTCAAATAAAGAGAAGATTCTTCTTGCCCTGACGGAAGCATATTGGAATCAAGCTTTGCTTGAAATGAAAAGCAAAATCACCGCCGACCCAAACAGCAAGCGTATAGAAAGGAGAAAATCACAATGGTTAAACGATACGAATCTGTCTGTCATGCACACACATTATTTTCTGCTGGGAATGTTCTTCTTTTTTGTGCTGATGCTGACCGAAAAAGTCTTTTCTTTTTCTGACCAGAAAACCGGCAGGCTTCTGGCCGTCTATCAGCTTGGTCTGAATATTACCGGACTTGGCTTTCTTTTGAGAGGGCTGACGCAGGTGTGGGGAACGGAACTGAGCAGAAGACTGGACGCTTCTATCTCCGGAATCGCAGGGATCGGGCATATTCTGACGGGAGTCTGCATCATTCTTTTGCTGCTTAAGATAAAAAAGAAAGTGGACTAACTGAATGAAAGCCCGCCAGACGGCGGGCTTAACAGCATTCATTTCAACGCACCACATCATTTCAATGTACCACGCAGCATTTTCTGACCTATTGAGATTTCCTTCCTTTTATGCCCACGGATTCTCCGTCGGATAAGGCAGGCTCTTCGGCTGGTTGTAAGCGATATCCTCAATACCCAGGAACTTGAACACTTCAAACAAAGCCTTACCATAATGTCCGAACGCCACCGCCCCATGGTGCGGATACCGTTTCTGAATCAGCACATGGCGGTAGAACCGGCCCATCTCAGGAATGGCGAATACGCCGATTCCGCCGAAGGAACGAGTCTTCACCGGCAGAACCTCGCCCTGGGCGATATAGGCCCGCAGCTTGCCCTCGCTGTCGCACTGTAAACGGTAGAAGGTAATATCGCTGGCAGCGATGTCGCCCTCCAGCGTACCCCTGGTAAAGTCAGGCTCGGAATCCTTGGGCTCTAACAGACGGTGCTGGATCAGCTGGTACTTCACCGCACGGTCGGCGCACAGCTTGCAGGAGGGCGTGTTGCCGCAGTGGAAGCCCATAAAGGTATCGGTCAGCCGATAGTCGAATTTGCCCTTGATATCCTCCTCATATAAAGAAGCCGGAACCGAGTTATTGATATCCAGAAGGGTCACGGTGTCGCCGGAAACGCACATGCCGATATACTCGGACAATGCGCCGTAGATATCCACCTCGCAGGATACCGGAATCCCACGGCTTACCAGACGGGAGTTTACATAGCAGGGTTCAAAGCCGAAAGCCTCGGGGAAGGCCGGCCAACACTTGTCGGCAAAAGCCACATACTGCCTGGAACCTTTATGCTCCTCGGCCCAGTCAAGCAGCGTAAGCTCCAGCTGCGCCATCCGCTCGTTCATATCGGCATAATAGCAGCCCTCGCCCATCTCCTTTGCCATATCGGCGCAAACTTGCGGGATACGGGGGTCATTGGCATGGGCCTTGTAGGCCACCAGCAGATCCAGTTCAGAGTTCTCCTCGATCTCCACACCGATTTCATACAGTCCCTTAATGGGTGCATTGCATGCGAAGAAATCCTGAGGCCTGGGGCCGAAGGTAATGATTTTCAGCTGGGACAGGCCGATCAGGGCACAGGCAACCGGCTTAAATTCACCGATCATCTTTGCGATCTCGGCGCTGGTGCCCACCGGATACTCAGGGATAAAAGCTTTCAGATGGCGCATGCCCAGGTTGTAAGAGCAGTTCAGCATACCGCAGTAAGCGTCTCCACGGCCGTCGATCAGATCGCCGTCGCCCTCGGCGGCCGCCACATACATACAGGGGCCGTCAAAGTTTCTGGCAATCAGTGTTTCCGGCGTCTCAGGGCCGAAATTGCCCAGGAAAACCACCAGGGCGTTGCAGCCGGCCTGTTTTACTTCATCTACCGCTTTCAGCATATCCTTTTCATTTTCCACTGTGGTCTTGCACTCATAGATGTCAAGCCCCTGCTCCTTGCAGGCAGCGGCCACAGCCGCCCGGCGGCGTTCCGACAGGGAAATGATAAAACAGTCCCTGGACACGGCGATCAATCCCAGTTTTACTTCGGGAACATTAGTAAGCATACAAAAATCCTCCTGTTATTTTAGTTATACGCCCAGAGCAGCACAAGAATCCGATACGGCAGACTCCGGGAATACATTTGGTGATAAAGGAAAATCAAAAAACTGTTCTTTATACCTGTGATACAAAAAACGAAGATTCTCTAAAGAATGAGTATACTCTTACAGATAAAATTTTTCTACGGTTTAAACCAATATATCTAAAATTTTTTCACAAATATACTATTTTTTTATTTCATCACGGATACTATATTTCTTAGAATTTTTCAGCTTTTCGTCACAGATGTCTATTCTTAAATCTCACCACAGATATCAACATTCTCCCCCACAAGCCCCACATAAGCCCCTGCGGCAGCCTCGCTGCTGTCGGGGTGGGCAAGGAGCCATTTGTTCCGGGCCCAGAGGGTTTTGTCCTCGGCGTTCACGGGAAGGATGTCCGGCTTCGGGCCGTTGGTTCCCCGGGGCAGGACGATCAGCACCTTAAAGCCTGCGCCTGCCTTTGCGGAGCAGGGCGCATAGTGCAGGGTGGTGGCATAAACCTCCACCAGCTCGCCGGCGGGAGCCAGAAATGCCTTAACCTTCGCCGTGTCCAGCTTTCCGTCGATCACCTCGTCCTCTCTGGCCACCAGCAGAATAAAATCCTCGGTGCCGCAGTTCAGTTCACTGTCCCTGTGATATTCCAGACAGTTCAGCCTGGTGTTGTGCCCGTTGCACCATCCCAGCTGGATCGGCATCCCGCCATAGGCATTGGCGGCCATCTGTCCGGCGATGGGCAGCGCCTCCAGCTCCGGCTGGGAGGGGACATATTCCACACCCGCAGGCAGCGGCGTAACCGCATCCAGCGTTTTTAAAAGCGCCTCCGTGTCATAGCCGGAAAGCACCTTGCCATAGCTGGCAAATTCGGGATCATGGATCGAATAAATTTTCATGGCGTATCACCTCTCAAATATTTATGTAATAACCCGCATACCAGCCATACCATGAATCCGGCAAAATGTGTCCTCACGAAAACATATCATTAAGTACCGTTATGTTTTGCCGGATACCCTGTAATGAAAGCGGGTTTTAATGAGCCGCCGGTACGGTTTACAATTATGCGGGCTTTGCGGCAGGTACCCTTGCTTCACCGGGGCAGACTCTATCTAACCTGCCCTGAGGGCATCGTCTCATCGGGGATTCCCGAGAACCTTTCCGAGAACCCCGCCGCACAGCTTCCCGCTGAAGGGCATAAACACCTGCGCGCATGGCCCTACCAGCCCCGTGGATATAAAGCCCGGAGCAGCGCCAAGGCTCACTCCTCCTGCTCCTCATACAGTACCGCCTCTTCCTCCGGCGTGAGCAATGCGTTTTTCCGGTCTGTCCGGTAGCTTTTCCAGGCATAGATGCCGAAACCGGCAGCCACTATGGCAAATACCCCTGCGGCCGCAAAGCCAAGGGCATCCGGGAATGTGGGGTCTGCCGCGCTCATGGCGGGCAGCCGGAAAGCAATATAAAACAGTGCCAGCGTTACCACCCCGCGGAACAACACCCGCAGATTCGCCTGGTTCTTCCGAACCATATGATAGTGCTTATGCTCCATTCTGTCACCCGTTCATCGCCGAAAACACAGGCTTTAACGCAGGATAAATGTGCTTGAATTGCTGATACCGCTCCTCGTACCGGGCGGCAAGCTCAGGCGTGGGGCTTACGGTCTCGGCGGTGTGGGTCAGTTTCTCACAGGCCTCCGCCACCGACTGATACCGCCCGCAGGCCACCATGGCCAGCATGGCGCCGCCCATCCCCGGACCCTGCTCCGATTCGGGCATATCTAACTGTATGTTCAGCACATTTGCCATAATGGTTTTCCACAGCGGGCTCTTCGCTCCGCCGCCGCAGATTTTGCTGCGCCGGATATCGATTCCAAGCCCTTTTGCCACCTCAAAACTGTCCCGGATGGCAAAAGCCACGCCCTCCAGCACCGCCTGAGTCAGGTCAGAACGGGAGGTATCCATGGTCATGCCCACGAAGGTTCCTCTGGCGTTGGTGTCATTGATGGGAGATCGCTCCCCCATCAGGTAGGGCAGGAAATAAACCCGGTTGCGTCCCAGCTTTTCGTCCGTGATGCCGGCCTGCTCTCCCGCATAGTCCTTCGCCCCGAAGATGTCCTCCATCAGCCATTTATTGCAGCTGGCGGCGGAAAGCATACAGCCCATCAGATGGTAATGCCCGTCGGCATGGGCAAAGGCATGAAGGGCGTTGTTGGGGTCCACGCCGAATTTCCCGCTGGAAATAAAGATTGTGCCCGATGTGCCCAGGGAAATATTGCAGGCGCCGTCGCCCACGGTTCCCGTGCCTACGGCGGCGGCCGCATTGTCCCCCGCGCCGGCGCAGACCGCCACGGTTTCAGAAAGCCCCAGCTGCTTCGCGATCTCAGGCTTCAATGTCCCTGTCTTCTCATAGCTTTCAAACAGCTTCGGCATCTGTTCTTCCCTGACGCCGCACAGCTCCAGCATTTCCCCAGACCAGCACTTGTGCTCCACATCCAGCAAAAGCATGCCGCTGGCGTCGGAATAATCCGTGCTGTGGACGCCGGTCAGGACATAGTTGATATAATCCTTCGGCAGCATAATTTTATGGATTTTCCGGAAAAGCTCCGGCTCATTTTCCCGCATCCACAACAGCTTGGGCGCGGTAAAGCCCGCAAAGGCAATATTTGCGGTAAGGGCGGACAGCTTTTCTTTTCCCACCGTCTCATTCAGGTATTCCACCTGCCTTGCGGTACGGCCGTCATTCCACAAAATCGCGGGGCGGATCACACGGTCCTCTTTGTCCAGAACCACCAGACCATGCATCTGTCCGCCTGCGCCGATTCCCTCCACCTCGCCGGCGTCAAAGCCGTTCAGCAGCTCGGGGATGCCCGTGAGCACCGCCTGTTTCCAATCCTCTGGATTCTGCTGGCTCCAACCAGGTTCCGGAAACTCCAGCGGGTATTCTTTCGATACAATATTTTTGATCCTGCCCTTCTCGTCCGACAGCAGCAGCTTGACGGCGGAGGTGCCAAGATCGATTCCGATATACAGCATAACGTCCCTCTTTATTTCTTTCCGGATTTACGACTGGTAACTACGTCGAAGATAACGGCCAGCAAAAGCACGCCGCCTTTGATCACATACTGCCAGGTGTCGCCAAGGCCCATAATGGACATGCCCATGTTAATAACGCCAAGGAGCAGGGCGCCGATTACGACGCCGCCTACCGTACCGCTGCCGCCGTAAGCGGAAGCGCCGCCGATAAAACAGGAGCCGATGGCATCCATCTCAAAGGACTGGCCGGTGGAACCATTGACGGAGCCGATACGTGCCGCACAGAGCAGGCCGCACAGGCCGGCCAGCAGACCCATGTTGGCATAGGCGATAAAGTAAATCTTGTTTGTGTTGATACCGGACAGCTGGGTCGCCTTCTCATTGCCGCCCACAGCGTAAAAATAACGTCCGAAAGCGGTTTTTGCCGTAATAAAGTTATAGATCAGGCAGATGGCCAGCACCCATACCAGCATAACGGAGATCCCCCTGTACTGGCTGAGCAGATAGCAGTAATAGAGCACCAGGGCGGCAATCAGGCCGGCTTTGACAAAATCGCTTAAAGCGCTGTTCTGGCGGTAGCCTTTTTTCGCCCGCTCCCGGCGGTTTTTCACCGTATTGAAAATCACGAGAACTGCTGCCACCACGCCCACGATAATCGGAGACAGTTTGATCGCCCCGTCATCCAGGCCGGGAATCTTGATGTAGGCGGTAAAAATATTTAAAAAAGTAGAGTCCTGAATAGCAACGGTTTTGCTGTTCAGCACGAACCGGCCCAGTCCACGGAAAATAAACATGCCGCCCAGGGTAGTGATAAAAGGCGGAATGCGGACATAGCCGATCCAGTATCCCTGCCAGCAGCCCACCAGAAGACCTACCAGCAGGCCGGTCAGAATGGCGGCAATGGCAGGCATATGCATGTTGGAAACCATAACGGCAGCCAGACCGCCCACCAGGCAGACGACGGAGCCCACGGACAGGTCGATGTTACCGCCTGTCAGGATGCACAGCAGCATACCGCAGGCCATAACCAGCACGTAGCCGTTCTGCAGCATCAGGTTTGTCATGTTCTGGGGAGACAGCAGGGTTCCCTTGGTCAGAACGGCAAACAGAATAAAGACCACTACCAGGGCGATTACCATGGCATATTTGGTCAGAAAACTTACCAGATTGAATTGCTTTTTGGATTCAGTCATTGTCTCCTCCTAATTTAGTTCCGCAACTTCCCTCCCATTGCAATGAGCACTTAGGGTCTGTCCTTTAGACCCTTACGTGCGATGCATGGCAAATAGTTAGCGGGTGTTTTTTAGCCGCTTACTATTTGGCAAGCCCCCGGGGCTTGTACGGTACGTTGCTGTTATTCATACTTAAGCAGATTGGGAATCCTGATTGGTATCGCGGATAATATAACCCATAATGCCTTCCTGGGTAGCCTCTCCGGCATCTAACTCCGCCAGCAGGTGGCCTTCGTTCATCACATAAATACGGTCGCACATGCCTAAGAGCTCGGGCATCTCGGAGGAGATCATCATCACCGACTTGCCCTGGCTTACCATCTCATTGATCAGGCAGTAAATCTCGTATTTGGCGCCCACATCGATCCCCCGGGTAGGTTCGTCCATAATCAGGATGTCAGGCTCGGTAAACATCCATTTGCCAAGCAAAGCCTTCTGCTGGTTGCCGCCGGACAGGTTGCCCACATTCTGCTCGATGGTGGGCGTTTTCGTGCCCATGTCCTTTGTCATCTGCTCGGCCACCCTGATTTCCTCGCCGCCGTCAATGATGCCGCCCTTGCACACTTTGTCCAGCCGGGCCAGCGTGGTATTGAAGCGGATCGACTCATCCAGAAGCAGGCCGTTGGTTTTCCGGTCTTCGGTGACATAAGCCAGCTTGTGACGGATAGCATCCTGGGGGGATTTCAGTTCCACCTTCCGGCCTCCGATATACAGCTCGCCGGAAATGCCTGTGCCATAGCTGCGGCCGAAAATGGACATGGCAAGCTCGGTGCGCCCTGCGCCTTGCAGGCCGGAGAAGCCTACCACTTCCCCTTTCTTGATATGGAAGGAAATATTGTTATCCACCACCCGTTCCGGATACAGCGGATGGTGAACCGTCCAGTTCTTTACCTCCAGGTTTATTTCATCCTGAACATGGTGCTCCCTGGCCGGATAACGGTCTTCCATGGAACGTCCTACCATACCCTTGATAATCCGGTCTTCGCTGAAATCATCCACGCCTTTTACCAGCGTCTCGATGGTGGAGCCATCCCGGATAATCGTGGCTTTGTCGGCACAGTATATAATTTCGTTCAGCTTATGGGTAATAATAATAGAAGTAAGCCCTTCCTTCTTGAACTCCAGCAGCAGGTCAAGAAGCATTTTTGCATCCTCGTCGTTCAGGGATGAGGTGGGCTCGTCCAGAATCAGCAGCTTTACGTCTTTGGAGAAAGCCTTGGCGATCTCCACTAGCTGCTGCTTGCCGGTGCCGATATCCTTGATCAGCGTCTGGGCCGACTCGTTTAAACCTACCTGGCGCATATGCCGCTCCGCCTCGCTGTAGGTTTTGTCCCAGTCGATGCAGCCCATTTTATTCTTAATCTCATTTCCCAGGAACATATTTTCCCCGATGGACAGTAAAGGAATCAGAGCCAGCTCCTGGTGGATAATGACAATGCCCAGAGCCTCGCTGTCCTTCTGGGTTTTAAACTGGCACAGCTTGCCCTCATAATATATTTCGCCGGTATAGCTGCCTGCGGGATATGTACCTGACAGCACGTTCATCAGGGTGGATTTGCCGGCCCCGTTCTCGCCGATCAGCGCATGGATCTCCCCGGCTTCCACTTTCAGATTTACATTATCCAGGGCTTTTACACCGGGAAATTCTTTGGTGATGGATTTCATCTCCAAAATCGTATTTGCCAAGTGTTTTCCTCCTTTCAGGGGGTAATACAGAAAAGTGGGCGGGGCTTCTGCCCTGCCCACCATCCTTGCAATTATTACGCAGTATCCGGCAAAATGCACCTATACCCAAGGGTATGTTTCACAATGACGCATTTTTTCGGATTGGGGGTTGTTAAAATCAGCCGTTAGTAGCTTCAAGATAACCGTCAGCGCCTACCTTGTAGTATCCGGGAGTAACCAGCTTCTCTTCCATATTGTCAACGGTTACCACGTCGGGAACCAGCAGGAAGGAAGGACAGTTATGGCCTTCGGAGGTCGCATAGGACTCGGTGTCATAATCACAGGCAAAGCCCCAGCCGGCAGCGGTGATCAGGCTCTCGTCAACCGTGTCGCCGTTCAGGATGGCTTTCGCCAGATCCAGGGTAACAACAGCTTCATTGGCCACTGCCTTGTATACGGTCATGGACTGTACGCCGTCCTTGATGTTACGCAGGTTGGCCACGTCGCCGTCCTGTCCGGTGATGATTACGTCGTTGTCACCGGCATAATCTGAGGTAACGGCCTGGGATACGCCCAGAGCGGTAGAATCGTTGGAGCACAGCCATGCATCCAGCTTCGTGCCGTCAGAATAGTAGGAAGCCAGCACGTTCTGCGCGCGGTCCAGAGCCACGTCGGTCTGCCACTGCTCGGTAGCGACTACGTCAAACTCTGTCTGTCCGGAAACGACGTTCAGCTTGCCGTCTTCAATGTAAGGCTTCAGCGTGTCCATAGCGCCGTTGAAGAAATATCCGGCGTTATTGTCAGCGGGATCGCCTGCGGTAAACTCAATATTGAAGGGGCCTTCCGCATTGTCCAGATCAAGTGCTTCTTTTACGTAGGTGCCCTGAAGAACGCCGACAGTGTAATTATCGAAAGAAACGTAATAAGAAACATTGTCATTCATAATCAGACGGTCATAGGCGATAATCGGAATATTGTCAGCGCCGGCATCGTTCATCACCGGGTTCAGCGCTTCGCCGTCGATGGCGGCTACTACCAGAAGGTCTACGCCCTGGCTTAACATGTTCTGGATATCGTTTACCTGCTGATCTGCTTTATTGTCAGAATATGTAACGATGGTGTTGTATCCGGCAGCCTTGAACTGCTCGTCCAGATAAGCGCCGTCACGGTTCCAACGCTCCAGAGACTGGGTAGGCATGGAAATACCTACGGTTTTGCCTGTGGACTCAGCGGGCGCGGCTTTCGTTTCACCCTCTGCAGGCTGTGCGGCCGTTCCCTGATTGTCAGCAGCCTGGGTAGCAGCTTCCGTAGCAGCCTGCGTGGGAGCCTTTGTCTCGTCTTTTCCGCCGTTACCACCACAGGCAGCCAGAGACAGCGCCATACATGCCGCCAGAATCAGAGCAAGTGTCTTTTTCTTCATAACTTTTTCCTCCTGAAAAATTTGGTTGAAGTATGTACTTCTGTAACATCATTTTATAAAAATAGGCAATCAATGTCAACATAAATCTTTGAAATTTTTATATTTTTGTTATATTTTGCAGAACAGCAGCTGTTATTCCCGGTATTATCACCAATGTTTTGTGCTAAATACATAAAATAACTTTTCTTAACCGACAGGAAATGGCACCTTTCAGCCCTTTTTTTACCTGTTTCGACTCCGCGGACAAGTTGACTATCTCAGAATCTATTGCTAAAATGGGAGCAAATCCGGGATTTTCCACACCGGAACCATAAGATAACGATGATCAGTTTACTAAAGTGAGGGAACCTTATGCAATACGACAGAAGCGGAACAGACCGGCGGCAGCGGACACGCAATACAATCTATCGGCATATTTATAACGCCAGAGGCTTTTGCTCACGGCAGAGCCTGGCCCGGGAACTGGATTTAAGCCTTCCTACCGTATACCAGAATCTGTCTGAGCTGATGGCGGCCGGGCTGGTGCAGGACTCCGGCGAGCAGCAGTACACCGGCGGGCGGAAAGCCAGCGGGCTTTCCATCGTTCCCGACGCAAGAATTGCCGCGGGCATTTCCGTGTCGGAGCACCATCTGCGGCTGGTGGCCGCCGATCTTATGCTGAATGAAATCGCTTACCAGAAAGTAGAAAATACACCGATCGTCCGGTTTGCCGACATGGGCGGTTTATTGTCCGACGCCCTGGAACGTTTTCTCGACCAGTTTTGCATCGACCGTGACCGGCTGCTGGGGGTGGGGATCGCCCTGCCTGCCGTCATGTCGCCGGACAGCCGGTTTATCACCGCCGCCCCTACATTGAACCTGAAGGATACCTCGCTGGAAGGGCTTACCAGCTCGATCCCCTACCCGGCCTATGTGGAAAATGACGCCACCAGCGGCGGGCACGCCGAATCCTTTACACGCAAGGACAACCGGAACATGGCCTATCTCTCCCTGGAAAACGGCGTGGGAGGGGCCATCCTTTTAGGCGGCATGCCCTATGTGGGGGATAACCGCCGCAGCGGCGAGTTCGGCCATATCTGCGTGGAGCCCGGCGGCCTGCGCTGTACCTGCGGCGCCCAGGGCTGCCTGGAAGCCTACTGCTCTCCCCGGCGCATCCGCAAAACCTTCGGCGTTTCCCTGGAAGAGTTCTTCTCCCGGATGGAACAGCACGGCGCCGGATACGCGGAGTACGAAAACCTCTGGGATAATATGCTGCGCCATCTGGCCATCGGAATCAACAACATCCATATGGCGCTGGACTGCGACGTGGTGCTGGGCGGCACTTTAAGCGAATTTCTGCCCCCTTATCTTCCGCGCCTGAAAGAATATGTGGCCGAGACCAACAGCTTTACCGATGCAGGGTTTCTCTATCTGAGCACCTTGCGGCGGCACACGGTTCCGCTGGGGGTGGCGCTGCATTTTATTGTGGAGTTTTTGGAGAGGCCGGCCGGCTCTTTTTAACCAGTTCCAGCCCTTCTTTGCCGGTCATACATTCAATCCCCATTTCCAGCATGCAAAACGCATTCCACTCCCGGTCGATCATATTTTTTCGGTTGGCGGCCGTGTCGTCCGGCGCATATTTGACGGCCAGTTTTTCAATCGCCGCCCGCTTTTCCCGGTCGTCCTCAATGATGCGGATTTGCCCGAAGACGACTGCGCTCCTATAGCCGGTGGTGTATTTTTCCGGAATAATCTGATCCTGGTCGATGACACAAAAAGAGGCCTTTGCGTTCCTTCTCACCGCATCCAGCTTATGCCCGCTTTTCGCGCAGTGAAAGTAAATTTTCTCTCCGTCATACACATAACTGACCGGCACCCCATAGGGATAACCGTCATCTCCCGCCAGCGACAAAACCCCGGACGTGCCCCGGGATAAAACCGCAGCGGTTTCTTCTTTTGTTAATTCCTGCTGTTTTCTGCGCATTTTTCGAAACATATCAATACCTCCATAAAAAAGCAATAGTTCCACCTCTCCGGCAGACATCTGTAAAAATTTCAGTTTTATTTTATCCTAGATCTACACAATCTTCATCTCTTTTGTAATACATTCACTTGCTTTTGGCACACAATAGTGATAGAATTAACAAAACATATGAAAGGAAGAGTTGTTTTTATGGCACTGGCAACCCTGACCGCAAGAGTAGACGAAAAAGATAACGCCAGCTTTGACGCTTTTTGCTCCAATGTCGGCTTAAATACCTCCACCGCAATCAATCTTTTTGTAAAAGCAGTTTTACGCGAGAACCGTATTCCGTTTGAAATTACCCAGACTCCTGCTCCCTTTTTCTCAGAAACCAACATGGCCTATATGAAAAAATCCGTACAGGAATTAAAATCCGGTAAAGGTATCATCCATGAACTGATTGAGGTGGACGATGAGTGAAAAAATATGGTCGGACGACGCCTGGGAAGATTACCTTTACTGGCAAACACAGGATAAGAAAACGTTAAAACGCATCAACCAGCTCAAAAAGGATATTGAACGCAATGGCTGCCGGGAGGGGATCGGGAAACCCGAACCCCTGACCGGCGATCTCCAGGGCGAATACAGCCGTCGCATCAATGATAAAGACCGTCTCGTCTATCACATGGAAAACGGACGACTTTATATCGCACATTGCAGAGGACATTATGGAGATAAATAATCGCCAATCCCCAACTAATAGCAGCCAGGAATTATTTCCTTTATGAAATACACCTGAAATTAGAAGTTTGTTTAAGTGATAATCAGTTTTACCTGCGTATTTTTTATCAGTTCAGCCAATTCTCTGATATCACCGATTGGCTGCTCTGTTTCAATCCCGCCAACCCCCACCTGCTCCAGAGTATGGCAGTCACTCCCGGAAAAATTCCATAAATCAAATATTCTTCAGGATATGGAATCAGACCAATTTCAATTCCAAGCATCACTTTTATACCATATTTCTCTTCAACCGCTTTCGCTTTTCTATACCCTGATAAATATCTTTCAATTTTCTCCTCATCGGTTGCTCCAAACTGATTAAGCAGCTGTGCGTCAAAATGATTGGTTATTACGATTGCGTCATATCCGGCTTCGCTGTATGCCCGTACAATCCCCTCTGCGTCAACCTGCGCACAGGGACTGCCCTCGCTGGTATGGACATGCATTTCTATCTTCATTTTCAATTTCTCCCAAATATAATATCCTCTAATTAAACAGCTTTATATTTTCCGGAAAAACAGGCCTGTGACCTGCAAAACAAATCACAATTACCATCCTCATAAAATCTTTCATTACAAATACAGCATCCGATACCTCTCTTCCGGATTCTCACCTTCTTTTCCCACCGCCGCCATCCTGCCGCCCTTCAAAAAAATATAAGAATCTGAAATACTGCTCACAAAATCCAGTATATGGCTTGATATCACCACAACACTCCCCTTATCCCGGGCAGCCCTGATCGACTGCTTAAGGGCAATGATTCCCGCCGTGTCCACGCCGTTTGTCGGCTCATCCAGAATCAGCAGACGCGGGTTTCCGAGAAAAGCAGCGACCATCGCCGCCTTCTTCCGGTTTCCCATCGACAGCTTATGAAACGCCCGGTTCTGACAGGCCCCCAGCCCAAAAGCGGCAACTGCCTGCTCCAGTTCTTCCTTGAACCCTCCGCCATATTTATAATCGGACACCATATGCAAAAAATTTTTCACCGTCAGTCCGCGGGCAAGCTCCATCTGGTCGGGCATATAACCAATCAGCTTCCGGCTTTCATACTCACCCGTATCACAGCCGTTCAGCGTCACGGAGCCCGCATCCGCTTTCAATACGCCGGCCAGGATTTTAAGCAGCGTGCTTTTCCCTGCGCCATTGGAACCGATAACTGCCGCCACCTCCCCGCTCTGACAGCTGAAATGAATATCTTCAATCCCGCTCTGTCCGTCATAATATTTTGTGAGCCCATTTACCGCAAGCATTTGTCCCCCTCCATTTACAGGTAATCCGTTTGTACAGCCAGGCCGTCATCAAAAGACCCACGGGCGGCACAACTGCCATAACCAAAAAGATCATATCACATAAAAGAATCGCCCCTTCCTGCTCCCGCTTAAAGGTCAGGTAAAGATAAATCTGTGCCAGATACCAGAAAACAAGCAGATAAGACAGCAAGCCAAAGCTGACCGCCGCCGCTGCCGTCCCGCCGGACACAGGGTAATAAAACAGCATCGGAATGGCAACATGAAAACCGATCCCCGCAAGAAAATGAACCTGCAGATACCGGCCAACCGGAATTCCGGTCTCAGAAAAATATCGAAAATTCTCGCTTTCCCTTCTCCAGTATCCGTCTCCAAGCAAAATCAAAAACCCGTTTGCCCAAAAAATTACGTTTCTATGCGGCATGTCCGTGTTTTTGCAGAACAAAATAAAAATGATCAAAGCGATCTGGCCCACCGCCATGCCTTTACACCGGTAAAAGCCGCAAACAGTTATTTTGAGAAGCTCCAACACCGGATGGCCTTTCAAAAAATCTTCGTCTTTCTTTTTCCTCCGGCCGGCCTGACACCTGAGAAAAAGCTTTTTCTTCTTACGGCTCCCTGTATCCGCAATGTCATAATAAATCCCAAAGCCAACGATAAACGCCAATGTATATGCCGGAATCAGAAACCATCCGGACGCAATGACATGATCGCAGATCCCCAACAGCATAACCAGCCCATAACCATACCAGTTCAACTGCTGAAGCGCCGTACAGATACATCCCGCCTTTTTGCTGACAGCAAGCTGAAAAAAGAAATCCTTATTTCTGCCGCAGGCTTCGTATACAATCCTTTTCATCATACCGCCGAATACAATGATATGGACTGCCGCCAATGCCACTATCATTGTACGGGCATCCATATGCAGCGTCAGGGAGATGGTCTCTGCCCGTTCGTATAATCGCGGCGCCACAAACAGTTTTGCCGCAAAACAGGCCGCCGCAAACAGCATAATCTGCGCAACCGCCTTTTTTAAGTTCGTGATCCTTTTCCAGAGAATAAAACCGGTTTTCACATCTTTCGGCATTGCAGGCACCTCAACCACCATATGAAAGGAAATGCGTTTATTTTTTGCTCCATTCCGTTTCCCGCCCCTGTTCCACAACTCTTTATTCTGCCAGCGCCAATTTTACACTTGACAAAACCGCCGTATACCTTGGGCCAAAGGCAACACCACCCATATCTCTTCCTTCATTTCCGCAATATTTTATCCATCGCCTTCCCCTTCGCCAGCTCATCCACCAGCTTGTCCAGGTAACGGATTTCCCGCATCAAAGGTTCCTCAATCGTCTCCACCCTCACGCCGCAGACCACGCCTTTGATCATCTTCCGGTTTTCATTTGGTTTCGGGGCGTCTCGGAAGAAATCTCCATATGAGATCTGTTTTTCCAGCATCCCATCCAATTCCTCCTGCCCATACCCGGTCAGCCACCGGATTACCTCGTCCACCTCCTGCCTTGTCCGGCCTTTCTTTTCCGCTTTATTGACCAGCAAATGATAAACCTTTGCGAAATCCATCCGGTATACTTTCTCATTATCCATAAATTCCCTCCTTCGGCAGGCTGCCTGTTTCATCGACTCAATAATTTGCCGTATTGTCCCTGCAATGTGTAACAGCATTTTCTATTCGCAGCTCCCAACTTTTCAGTCCTTGCCGGAAGCCCTGTCGGAACCTGCGTATCTGGTATATATTATAGACAGAATTTTGCGAAATGACAACCTGCCGGGCGGCACCTGAACAGTAACATAAAATGTAAACTTGCGCAAGGAAACAGCGCCAAAAAATAGACAATCAACTAAAAATATGATATAATTTCTACATAAAAAAATCTTACATACAATTGAAAAATCCTGCGCAACGCATTCCCGATGCGTTTTGCCAGACACTATAAAATCCGACAAAACGCGTCACTGGCGCGTTTTGCTGGATACTTCGTAATGAAAATGGGAGCCCTCCGCCACGCTCCCATCATGGAGTAATCTTATGGAAAACTATACCTATCTTCAATCCATGAACAGAGGCCGCCACCCGGAGGGCGCAGGCCTTGCGGACAGCTCTTACTGCATTTTTTTCCGTCCCATCGAGGAACCGGTTTTGAGCCAGCGTATCCAGGGAGACGAAACATCCCTGCTTCTGGAGCTGAACTACGGAGAGGGATCCGGGCAAAATGAATTCCGTCTCCGGCAGGCCGGCACGAACCTGGTGGTGGAGGAATCTCCCGCAGGCCTGTTCCGGAACTTCCTGACGGAAAAAGACGTCAAGTATATCGGGCAGGCTTTTATGTATGCCATCCTGTTTAAAATCGAGAATCTGAACGCCCTGATCGAATACGGCATAAAAGATATGAAGGTTCTTGAGGACTCTCTGGACAACCGTATCGATAACAGCGTCACCTACCAGATACTGGATTTCCGGCGCCGCTATACGGAATACGGCAGCCAGATCATCTCGCTCAAGGAAATCATCACCCGCATCGAAAAAGGCTATTACCCCATGCAGATACAAAACAGCTATGTGCTCCAGGGACAGGCAGCGCTGAATTTCCGCTTCCTGGAAGAACGCTATGAGCTGAACAAAAATACGATCATCAAAGACCTTGACACCTATACCTCCATCGTCAGTAACAATATCAGCCGCAACACCCGGCTCCTGACGCTGGTTTCCCTTGGCGCCGTGGCGTTAAACTTTATGTTTGGCAGCCTGCTGGCCGTCAATCCGGCTATCGGCATCACCGGCGGCGTCCTGATCGGCGGGCTGACTGCCGGAGCCGCCGTCGTCTACCGCAGGAATGACAGCCGACGTATTCCCCGCATCCATGACAGCGACGGCTATATCCTTTCCGAAAACACACAGGAGAAATCATCCGCCGGCACCCCGCAGGCTCTGGAAAGCCAAAAAGCTTCTTCCGAAAGCTCTGACGCTTCCGGGACAGAAACTGATGATTCCGGAACAAACGTGAATGTTTCCTGAGAAAGTGTAAATTAGGCGCAAGCACTTTTGAGACCCACACAGGCACAGACAGCAAAGACTGAAAAAAGGACGAAAATCCAAAACAAATTTTCGTCCTTTTTTATCCTCTATCTTTTTATACCTTTCCAAACTTATCGGAAACAACCGTGCGCGGCCGATCGGCTTCTTCCTGGGACTCCCATGGAAGCACATCACCCGGTTCCCGAAGATAGTTGAGAACCTGCCAGATCCCCTCGCCCGTATAAGAGCTGACCCGAAAAATCGGCTTACATCCGGCCATCTCCAGCCAGTGGTGCGCCCGATCCGGATTGCCGTCCTCGCGGTCGATCTGCGTAACGATCCCGATCACGGGGCGGTTGCAGCAGGCTGCGCAGCAGGGCGGATAAAGAGAATAAGGCTCCGCCGCATTCAGCAGAAGGCCGACCACATCCGCCTCATAGGAATACAGCGCCAGCGCCCGGGCAAGGGAAGCAGTCTCCGCATACTCTCCTGGCGTATCGATGACCACATCAAAATGATTGATATACTGGGTCTTATGATAAGTAATCACGTCGCCCTTAAGCGCCTGCGTCAAAGTCGTTTTCCCACATTCGCTGCGGCCCATTAAAATAATCTTTTTCATGTTCTCGTAATCTCACAGACAGTAAATCCCAGACGGTTTTTCAGATAAGCCAGAATATTGGAAACCGCGGACTGGACATTGGAAATTCGTCCCGTAAAAATCAGGGTTCCGCTGAAACGGTCGATAAAACCGATCTCAATCGAGGACGTTTTCAGCGCGATATCGCCGGCAATCACGGATACTTCTGACGGACACATGCTTAAAATCCCGATCGCTGACTGCTGATAGTCGATCTCCGGATTCAGCCCCAGCTTCTGGTAAATAATCTCGCCGGGACTGGCGATAATATGCGCCAGCGTGACCTGTTTGCCGGGGACTGTTTCCTGAATGATACGCAGCTTGCCTTCCGCGGAGGCGCCGATATCCAAAAGATTCATATCCATTTCCAACTCATTCCTTTCCTTCCACTACTCTGTAACACAGCCGTTCCCGTCTGTCAGGCAGCCTTGCGAAACAGCAGCGACACACCGCCGCCCTCACATCAGCTTTTCCAGCAGACCCTTGTGCGGGGACGGAATGACGCAGCTGCTCGTAATATCGCCGGTTTCCTCAAGCTGTGTGACACAGGAATTCAGCGCCGACTTCACGGCGGAAACCTCGCCCGTAAACATCAGGTACCCCTTTCCGCCCAGGCCTCTGGCCACCCTGACCTCCATCAGCGTAATATTGGACGCCTTCGCGGCGATATCGGCGGCGCGCACCGCAGTCAGCGCCGACATCGTCTCCAGCATGCCCAGGGCGGCTATATGCTCCACGTCAATCGTTCCCACCAGAGCCGGCGGCACGGATGCGTGAACATTATTGATAATATGATGGCAGATCAGGAAGGTTCCCGCCACTTGTCTGCCTCTTTCCACAGAGCTTTTCACCGCTCCCACCTGCCCGCTGATCATAATCATATATTTTCCCGGACAGATAGCGGTGGCCACCAGCAGTTCCACATCCGCGGCTTTCAGCATTTCATCCGCGGACTGGACGCCTGCCGGGATGCTTTTCAGCTCCAATAATCCAATCGACTTTCCCATACGCCCGTCCTTCCTAAGCGACCGCCATGCCAATCAGGTTCACAACAATCGTTAAAATAAAAATGGTTGTGGCCGGCGGATCGATATGGCTGTCGCAATGGCTGTTAAATGTATTGCCGAAAAAGTCTCCGAGCAATGAACCTAAAATGCCAAATACCACGCCTAAAAGCGCTCCCGCAGGCCCCCATGCGCCTATGCCGACTACGGCGGCCAGACCGGCCGGAAGGCTCATATGGTGGGTGGCAGGGCAGGCCAGCCCCGCACAGGCAAACAGCAAGGTCACCGCGGAAAAGCCAAAGCAGATAATCGGCAGAATACCCAGCGCCGCAGCGTTATCTGCCAGCGTCGCCGCCACAAAGCTCACCGCAAGGCCCACACCGGCGCCCAGAACCACATTATTTACAAAGCCCTTGCCCGTGGAAAACCAGACACGGGGGCCGTTTCCGGTATATTTTCCGGTCAGTCCGGTAGAGCCAAACAAATACCTGGCGATAATACCCAGAATCACTACCGTAATACCCGGCAGGTCAGTCAGCGGGCCAAGGGGCGTCATCCCAATCAACGCCGCAACCACATAGCCGATCACACCGAATACACCGCCTACAATCAGCACGTCAGGAGCCGTCAGCCCGTTCAGGCTGCTGACCACATCAGCGCCGGATTCCAGCTTCTTTTGTTTGCCTGCGTAAGCAGCCGCTGCCACGCCGCCGGCAAAAGCAACATGCGGGCCCAGAAAAGAACCGAACGCAAGGGAATTGATGATCACGCTGCCATCTCCCCCGCTCGCCATAATCGCGCCGCCGACCAAAGCAAAAACGCCGGTCATGACAAACGCCGGAACCGCTCCCATATAAGCGCCGATCACGCCGCCGCCAAAAGCTGCCACAAGTGCTAAAATATCCATAATCCCCCTCACTTTCTGATTGCCCGGCAATCTTTCTCTTATGTCTGAATCACAATACTCTCATCACTGACAGCCGTCACCGTACCGGAAATACTGGCATGGAGATTCGCCCCCAGCTGACCTTGCGGGATACGCGCGAGCAGATCGCCTTTCTCCACCCGGCTTCCCGCCTTTACTACCGGTTCCGCCGCCGCTCCCACGTTCTGCCTAAGCGGCAGTGTGACCCTGTCATACGAAGGCACGGCAGCTTCATCCAAAGGCGCGTCCACATCATAGGCCGTAAGACCCAGCTGATGGATCAGCTTATGTACCGGATAACGTTTGTATTCCCGGAAAGGCGCGCCATGCTCCGGCTTGTTGTTCAGGCTGTTGCGGATACCCTTTCCGCCCAGAATCCCTTTCAGATTGCCATTCAATTTCCAGGGCTGAAGCTCCATCACGCAGGCATACTCGCACAGACGGCAGCCGCAGCAAAGATAAGCGTTCATCGGCGTCTGCTCCGGATCACACATGCTCCCGTAAGCCGCCAGCCGCATCAGCTTGTGGGGCTGGATACGGTGCCCTAAAAGCCCCCTGGGGCAAACCTCGGAGCACAGGGAACACTGCATGCATGCGGTTGCCGCCTGCCGCAGGGAAACACCCAACGGGCGCTCTAAGCTGTTTAAAAGCGGATGTCCGGCGGGAACCACAATCAGCCCTTTCGTCGTCTTCGTAATCGGACTCTCCGGCGAAACCATCCGCCCCATCATCGGACCGCCATTCACGACGCGGTAATCCGCCACGGCAGGGCCTCCGGCCATTTGAAGCGCCTCGGCCACGGTAATGCCAAGCGGAACCTTCACCGTTTTCGGCGTACGCACGGCTCCGGTCAGGGTCACATATTTTTCCGTAACCGGATGCCCGTCTATGGCGTCCAGCACGTTCAGAGCCGTCTCCACATTTGTCACGACGACGCCCACATTCATGGGGATGCCGCCTTCCGGGACAACCCGCCCCGTTACCTCGTAGACGATCACCTGCTCGTCGCCCGCCGGATAAAAGGCGCCCAGCAGATGGAGCCGAAGCTTCGGATACCTGGGCAGCTCACGCATCAGCGCTTCCGCCGCGGCATGGTAATGCTCTTTGAGCGCCACAACGCCCTCTTCCGCCCCCAGATGCTCCGTAATTTTGTCAAGAGCCGCCAGCAGTCTTCCGGCCTGCTTTGCCATAAGCTGCTGATCCACCCGCAAAAGGGGTTCACACTCGGCTCCGTTGATAATCACGGTCTTTGCTTTCCCCTTCAGCTTTACATGGGTGGGGAAACCTGCACCTCCTGCTCCGACTACGCCGGCACTTTCTGTCAAAGCCGTCAAATTTTCCTGCATAAGGAGTACCTCTCTAAATTAAAGTCCCGCAACTCCCCTCCCATCGCAATGAGCACTTAGGGTCTGTCCTTTAGACCCTTATGTGCGATGCATGGCAAATAGTTAGCGGGTGTTCTTTAGCCGCTTGCTATTTGACAAGCCCCCTGGACCTGGAAGGATTTCCTGCCGCAGACGCGTCAGAAAATCCTTCCGGGGCTTGTACGGTCCGTTGCTGTTTTTCATATGCTATTTGACATTGCTCGTCAACGGACATCCATTCCGCCGACCAGTACACATCTGCGCCGTCTGGCGAAGGATTTGGCTGAAGTCAGCCCCTCACCGGTAGGCCCGGCGATGGTAAAGGTCGTATGGCCTTCGCCGCCCACGCCGATTCCGGCATAGGAGGGCCCGTTCTTTACAAAAATCGCCGTTTGGATCAACTTCGCCATCTTGGTCAGCTTATCCACATTGCGTGAATGCATCATTGCGGTATGGCGGTTGCCGTGCTCTACACGGATTGCCATCTCAATACCGGCGTCCACATCCGGCACCCGCACAATCGGCAGAACCGGCATCATCAGCTCCACCTGCACAAAGGGATGATCCTCCCCGACCTGCATGATGATCACCTTCACGTCGTCATCCACGGAAACGCCCACCTGATCCAGAATATATTTTGCGCTCTTGCCGACAAAAGCCGTAACCGGGCTTTTCCCGTTCTCCTGCACCAAAAGCCTTACCAGCTTATTGATCGTCGCCTGATCCTTCACCTCATAAGCGCCGTTTTTCTTCATGTTGAAAATCAGATAATCCGCCGCGGAATCTACGACGATTACCTCTTTTTCCGCAATACAGGGCAGATTATTGTCAAAGCTGCAGCCATCGACGATATCCTTTCCCGCCTTCTCGATATCCGCCGTCTCATCGACTACGACAGGCGGGTTGCCGGCGCCTGCGCCGATCGCCTTTTTGCCGCTGGACAGCACGGTTCTTACAATGCCGGGGCCGCCTGTCGCCACAAGCATCCGTATCAGCGGATGGCTCATCATCGCGTTTGTGTTCTCGATGGAAGGCTTTGACACCGTTACCACCAAGTTCGCCGGCGCGCCGGCCTTTGCCAGGGCATGGTTAATCAGCCGTACCAGATGCAGCGAAACGTTTTTTGCCCTCGGATGAGGGCTGAACACAACGCTGTTTCCGGCAGCCAGCATTCCGATGGAATTACAGATAATCGTCTCCGTAGGGTTCGTGGTCGGCGTAATCGCCCCGATCACCCCAAAAGGAGAATACTCCACCAGCGTGAGCCCGTCGTCGCCTGTCAGCGCGTCAGTCGTCAGATCCTCGATCCCCGGCGTCTTTACGGCCGCAAGCCGGTTCTTGATCAGTTTATGCTCATAGTTCCCCATTCCGGTTTCTTCCACGGACTGACGGGAAATATATTCCAGGTTCTCCTGGTTAAGCACCACGTCCCGGATCGCCTGCACATACGCCGCCCTGTCATGCATCGAGCAGCTTAAATATGCCCGCTGGGCGACAGCAGCCGCTTCGATCGCGTCGTCCATGCTCTCGAAAATACCGTCGCCTCCCTCCGGCGCTTTTGGTTCTTCCTCCGCCTGTGAAGCGGAAGACCCGTCCAGGCGGCCCAGGACTGCGTTAACTATGTCCACTACTACGCCTTCATCAATATTCATTGCATTTCCTCCTTAAACAGACATCGCGTAACGCGCAATCTCCATGTCCTGTTCTACCGTACCGCCGGATACGCCGATGCCGCCCGCAACCGTGCCCCCTGACACATAGGGGAAGCCTCCCCCAAAGAGAATAATCTTCCCGGGGGCAGCGTTTCCGATCCCATAGAGGGAACCACCCGGCTGCGCCGCCTGCCCCAGCTCGTGAGTCGGCATATGGAATGCGTTGGCCGTATACGCCTTGCCGGCCGATACCTCCACGCTGCCCGGCAGCGCGCCTTCCATCCGCTCCAGCAAAAGCAGGTTCCCGCCGCTGTCAACGGCGGAAAAGACCACCGGAACGCCAAGTTGTCCGGCTCTCTCCTTCGCCCGCCCTGCCATGCGCTCAAGAACCTCCAGGGAAATCGGCGGAAGGCCGTCCCCCTGCCCTGCCAGCGCATGCTTTACCAGATCCGTCACCTTTTCCCGCATCCGCGCCTCGGCCACGGTTTCCTCCTGCAGGCGTGCCAGCGCGTAAATGGCGTCGGATAAACGGTTGGTATAGCGCATCAGCGTCTCACGCACGGGACGGATGCCTGACAGCTCCACCATGCGCCGTTCCGCCCGCCGCACGATGGTTCTGGCCACATGGAGGGCGGAGGATGCCGGATCCACGCCGGGAATCACAAAATGGGTCATTTTTCCCGTGGTCTCCGTGCATGTGTCAACCACATGCTCCAGGAAAGACACATCCTCCTCACCGATCAGACCCTTTAACCCGGAAATGCCTTCCGCGTCGCTGGCCAGCTCTGCCGCCAGGGAAAACAGCCTTCCCTGAATCGCGTGTATCGTGTTTCGGATATACTCCTGGCCCGTATGAGAATAAGCCAGGCCCAGCATGGAGTTCGCCTCGTCAATGGTGCCGTAGCACTCTACCTGAGGATCCGATTTGCTGATCCTCGAACCGCCCACTAAGCTGGTCTGGCCTTTGTCGCCCGTCTTTGTGTACAAATTTGCCATCAGCTCACCTCCACCGTATCTACGATACCCACGATAGACGTGTCCACCGGAGCCGAGCCGTCGCCGAACACATAGCGCGCCGAGCTGCCCTTGCAGACAAGGACGAGCTCACCGGTACCGGCTCCCACGGAATCTACCGCAATCTCCGTAGAACCCTCCCGCTCCAGCCGCTCATTCAGCTTCTCCACCATCAGCAGCTTCATGCCGACCAGGCTTTCATTTTTACTGGTAGAAACTACTGTTCCGATCACTCTTCCCAGATACATTTTTTACCACCTATACTTTGAAAGTAAGCCAAGTGGACTTAGATGCGACATGCTAAGTGCCCTGCGGGTATGCATGAGAGCATCTATGGACATTTGGCGCACCCCGGGTATGAGCAGGTAGTGCGATAGCACGGATTGCGAATATCCGGGGTAGATCGCGGGAGTGCGTAAGCACGGAGCAATCTACTTTCATATTTGATAATGTCTGCGTCAGCAGACATGTCCTTTTGCTTTCAAGCTTTATAAAGCTTCAATTTCGATGCGAATATCCCGCCCGCGCGCCTCGTCAGAGGCCAGCTGGGTAATGATCGTCCGCGGGGGAACCAGAATCGTAGAATGGTCGGGATAAGCCCTGACATGCTTTCCGCTGAATACCCGCCCTTCCATCGACGCGCGGAATATGCCGGCAGCCGTCTTTGTCTCTGTCCGCCGGTTCACTTCCCCGCCGGCCTGCCCCTTCGTTTTTTGGAAAGCAGGTTTTGCGGCAAAGGAGGTGACGGCCTTTAATGCCGCTTCCCCCAGACGATCCGAGGTGGTCAAAACCGCGCCAAACGCTCTCAGCGCATCCTTGTTTTCCCGCAGCTTTTTTTTCAGGGCTTCCGTCATATGAAACCCTCTGCGGATACGCTCCGGATTGTCCGGGCAGCAGCCGTCCACCGCCGCCACCACATTTTTCCCCCGCATCAGCCCATCCAGAATGATGGCCGCGGCCGGGGTATCCGCCATACATCCGGCCACATGGGCCGCGGTATTCACCGTTAAAGCGGGCACCAGAATCGTGTCATAGCGGGCGGTCAAGACTTCCGGTGAATCGCCGGGCGTCTCCGTCCACATTTCCTCTGGCTCCAGGGCTTCGCGGATCGCCGTAGCGTCCAGCATCCTGGCAGCGCTGCGGGTAAGCAGCACCCGATAGGTAAAGCCTTCTTCCTGGCGCAGCGTCCGCAGACACGCAAGGCCCGTCTCTATGCCCATATTGGAACCAGTATAGACTACCAGCGCCTGCTTCTGGCGTTCCAGAAGCTTTTCCACGACCCGCTCGGCAAGTATCTGGGCGATAATGCCGCGGATATATTGCTCCCGCTCCTTCATTGGCCTCACCCCCTTACCCGGTACAGTTCATGGCAATGCCCAAAGGCGTGACCAGAAGCGGCGCCGCCGGCTTTACCACCGGAATGCCGAGGCATTTCTCAAAGACCGACTCAAACTGGGTAAAACAGCATGCGCCGCCTACCACATAGACCGTGTCCGCAGGGCATTTGTCCAGGCTCTGCCTGACAATTGAAGCCATTTTTTCCACAACCGGCTTTACGACCGGAAATACGTTTGCCTCCTGGGCAGGATCCCGTTTCATCAGCTCTGCTTTCTGGGTGCCGCATCCGTAAAAGCCTGCCAGCACCAGCGTCATATGGGTTCCCCCTGTCGGCTCGTCGCTCGTATAAATGACCTTCCCGTTTTTCAGAATGCTGATCCCCGTGGTCCCGCCGCCCACATCCACCACCGCTCCGTCCGTAATGCCAATGACAGAAGCGGCCGCGGTCGGTTCGTCTACAATTTCAGTCAGCCGGAACCCGGCCGCTTCCACCACGTTTCCGATGGCTTTCACATTTCCGGCGAGAATCCCCGGGGGAATCGCGCATGCGCCTGCCTCCAGCGTCTCGCCGAGCAGTTCTTCCAGCTGGCCTTTCAGCTTTGTCACGGCATGTACTGCTCCTATATAATCTACCACAATGCCGTCCCGAACCACGGTGGACGGATAAGTGGCGCCGGCCACAGGCCGGTTTCCCTCATCCACCACCGCCAGGACAATGTTTGCGGTACCCAGATCCACGCCAGTGCGCAAAGTGCCTTCCCAGTCTTTTTTTTCGCCGTTTTCTATTAAACGTTCAAATTCCAGCAGTGTCTCATTGCACTGCGCCAAATCGCGACTCATAAGCACCATTTTCCATATTATAGTTCCGCAACTCCCCTCCCGAACCCCTGGATCTGGGAGAATTTCCAGCCACTAAAGTGTCTGTAAATCCTCCCTCGCTATGAGCACTTAGAGCCTGTCTTTTAGGCTCTTACGTGCGATGCATGGAAAATTGTTAACGGGTGTCCTTTAGCCGCTTACTTTTTTCCAGGGTTCGTCCGGTTCGTTGCTGTTTTCTAGTCCAAAACGATGTATGCCCGATCGCCGTTTTTCACGCCCAGGGCATTGGCTTCTTCCACGTCAATATGCATCTCCGGCGCGAACACGTCAGACACCCGCAGCAGCACATTGTTTAACGTCGCGCCCCGCAGGCCCTCGATCTCCACCCGAACCATCTGCTTATCATGTACGCCCATCCGTTTTGCCGTCGCCGGATCCAGATGGATATGGCGGAGGGCGGCGATGGTGCCCCGTTTCAGCTCCACCTCCCCCTTCGGCCCGATCACCCTTACGCCCGGCGTCCCTTCCAGCATTCCGGACTCCCGGACAGGCGGGCGGACGCCAAGCACATAGCTGTCTCCGATGGAGATTTCCACCTGGGCTTCACTGCGCAAAGGGGCAAGCACGCGAACCCGTTTCAGTTCGCCCTTCGGCCCCTGAAGCGTCACCGTTTCCGCTGCAGCATACTGACCCGGCTGCACCAGGTCTTTTATCCTCGTCGGTTCACTGTCAGCCCCAAACAGGATATCCATATCCGCCCGATCCAGATGGATATGGCGGTTTGAAACGCCGATCGGAACGGAACGCTCCCATTTGCGCAGTTCTTCCATCACCAGCCGCACCAGAAGGATCAGAAATTCTTTCTGGGCGAATTGACTTTTCTCCACGGATTACCCCTCCTCTCACAGAGTCTTCGGAAGGATTTTCTCCACATCCGTATGGGGACGCGGAATAACGTGCTGTGATACGATCTCACCCACTTTTTCAGCGGCGGCGGCGCCTGCGTCTACCGACGCCTTCACTGCGCCTACGTCTCCGCGAACCATCACGGTCACCAGTCCGGAACCAATCTTCTCATAACCAATCAGCGTGACATTCGCTGATTTTGTCATGGCATCGGCCGCCTCGATGGCTCCCACAAGGCCTTTTGTCTCAATCATGCCGAGCGCTTCACCCATAACAATGACCTCCAATCTATATTATTCTGTCGTTTCCCGTTTATTGTTACGCTTTCCTCCCCTGCGTCCTTTCTGGGCCGCCGGCTTTTCGTCCGGCTCCGCCGGGTCGGATTCCTCCGCGGGTTTTGTTTCCTCCGCAGCCGTTTCCGCTTCCGCAGGTTTTGCTTCCTCCGCAGGCGCTTCCGGCTTTGCGGGCTTTTCTTCCTTCGCAGGCATCTCCGGCTCCGCAGGTTTTGCTTCCTCTGCAGCCATCTCCGCCTCCGCAGGTTTCACTTCTTCCGCAAACGCCTCCGGCTCCGCAGGTTTTGCTTCCTCCGCAGCCGTCTCCGCCTCCGCAGGTTTTACTTCCTCCGCAAACGCTTCCGTCTTCTCAGGCTTTGCGTCCTCCACAGGTTTGACGTCTTTTACAGGCTTCACTTCTTCCGCGGATGTTTCCGCCTTCGCAGGTTCCGCCCCCTTCGCAGGCTTCATTTCCTCCGCGGCCATCTTTGTCCCTTCCGGCTTTGCGGCTTCCTTTTCTTTCACCTTTTCCGAATCCTTCGGCGGTGTGGGCGGTTTCGGCGCATCCGGTTTCTCCAAAGAATCCCCGACGGTATCCGGATTATGCACCAGCATGTCAAGTCCGGCGGAGGGACGGGGAATCACACGGGTGCTCACCACCCGGTTTACTTTGGCGGCTGCCATCCTGGCCGCGTCCACGGCGGCCTTCACCGCCCCTACGTCGCCCTGAATCTTCACGGTCGTCCAGCCCCCGCCTTTTGTCAACTCATAGCCGATCAGCTCTACATTGGCCGACTTCACCGCCGCATCTGCCGCTTCGATGCCCGCGGCCAGCCCTTCTGTCTCTATAAGCCCTAAACTCTTATTCATGCTCCCACCTCCCTTCCAAAGGTTTCAACGGCAGCTTCTTCACAAGCCTTGCGGCATTTGCTCCCAGGATGCGCACCCGCTCCGCTGAGTGCACCGAAACGCGGAACAGAGGCTTTTCGCAGTCAAGCCTAGACATCTGCAAAACAGCGTCCCGGCCGTCCAGCCCCACGCCTACGCCCAGGCGGGAGGCCTGGGCGCCTTCCCAAGCCATCGCCACTGCGTCTCCGTCCGCTCCCATCTGCAACTCGCAAGGAATGCCTTCCTCCTCCAGTCCGTAGAGAAGCTGCCGGAACGCGTACTCCGGGGCATCCAAGCCGCACAGTACATGGACGGCGGGCTTTGACATCATAATCTGAGCCGCATTCATACCCGTCCCCCCTTTTCCGCAAGGGAAAGCACCAGCCCGGTGGCCACCGCATTACGCGGGCCTTCCGACCCCCGTATATTGCCCCGGCCTGCCACAACCTTAAACTGTGACAATGCGTCCGTCACCATCTGCGGCACCTCAAAATCCAGCGCTGAACCGCCTACCAGCACGACAAACTGAATGTCTCTCACATTGCCCGTAGGGCTGACTCTGGCCAGCGCCCGCAGCGCGTTGGTGACAAACACCTTTTGTTTTGCCTGACGGCGGATCAGCCGGATTTTTTCCATAGACCAGTCGCCTTCCAGGGGGAGCATCCGGCCTTCCTTCAGGATGACGGTCTTGGCAAACACATTTGGATCCAGCGGTTCGGGGAAAAACTCCACCGTCCCGTTCTCATGTCGGATATGAAACAGGCTTTCCACCTTGGCCAGGGGATATTTCTTCACGTCCTCGGCGATGTCAAAGCTGTCCAGCCCCATTTCCGACTGAATCAGGAGCGTAACCATATTGCCCGCGCCTGCCAGGTGGATGGAATGGATCTCCCCTTCCCCGTTAATGATCGAAGCGTCCGTGGAGCCGGCGCCCATATCCAGGATCGCCAGCGGCTTCGCCGTGCCCGGCGTCGTCAGCGCTCCCCGGATGGCCATATCGGCCTCCACGCCCCCGACCTGAACCGGAATCCCAATCTGTGCGGAAAACTCCCTGGCAATCGCCTCCATCTGGAGCCGGTCGGCCTTGACCATAGCGGCAATGCCCACCGCGTTCTCCTGGGAAAACTCATTGGCCAGGCCGCCCTGAACCTTCTGGGGCGTGAATGTATCAACCGCCAGAAGATCCTGGATATGAATATCCTTCGGATGCTGCCCGGTCAGGTTCGCCATAACCTGGCGTACCTTTTCCAGCATGCCGCCCGCGTTTGTTCCCGGCTCGCCCCGGACATCATCCAGAATCGGCAGGGATTCCACGGCCTCCATGATTTTTTCTCCCCCTGCGTCCACGTCCACCTTGACCGAACGGTTCTGGCCGCGGAACTCAATGATGCCCGCAGGGATTTTTCTCTCTTTGACATCGCCCGACGGGGTCTTGATGACCACGGCGGAACGGTTGCCGATCAATGCGCGGGCGATGGGAACCACCTGTCTTGTCTCCTCTGAGGAAAGGCCGAAAAGGGTCGCGATCCCGTAAGGGTTGGAGAGCACCTCCACCACGCCGCCCACGCCTGCCACCTCCACGGCGGAGCGCATGCCGATCGGCACCTTATCTACCAGAGCCACCTCGTCCACAATCGGAATCTTATGACGCAGGCGGTTATGAATCAGCACGCCGTCGTCCCGTTTTACGATGGCCGCCGTCACCTTTCTGGTTCCTGTGGAGCCTTCATTGATCAGCCTGGCGGCCTCCTCAAAGTCCACGTCCGCAGGAACCACCGCGATATAATCCCTGCCGTCTGCCGCAGAGGAAAGCTGTGTAACCGGAATCGTCTCCCCCACGCCGATGCCCATGCCGCCGGGCGTGGAAGGATTATGTCCGATCATCGTAGATTCCGTGATAATGGTTTCCGTAATCGTCTCCATGGCCACGTCGCCAATCACCGGGGCGGCTTCATTCAGGCACACCTGTGAAAGCTCCGTCAGCGTAATGCCCGCTTTTTCCATCGCCTTTGTCAGGGAATGGACTACGCCGTTGATATTCTGCCGGGTTCCTTTGATACCTGTCGTCGGTACTGTGCCGCTGGCCAGAAATTCGACATGATTTCCGTCGATTCTCGCCAGGGCTGTCTCCGTTGTCGCATTTCCGATATCAATGCCTGCAACGATTTTCATAGTGGAACCTCCTGACTTACGCAACCCGCTTAAAATTTCTTCAGCCTGCCGCGCTGCTCATAGACGTCGGCAGCCTCTCTGACCAGGGCGGCCGATGTTTTCGCGCCGTACTTCTGATCCAGCTCGTTGGCAATGTCGATCAAATCCTGTTTGCTTGAACGATAGGGGCGCAGCGCGTTATAAATCTCCAGCAGACGATCGTCCGGCACGGCGATCAGCTCGGCCGCGCGGCGCAGATTTCCCGCGAAAGCTTCCCGGTGTACGGACTCCGCCACCTGCGCCTGCATCTCCAAAGTCTCCGGGGAAATACGCATATCGTCGGCCGTAATCTCTCCGGAAATCACTTTCTCATAGCTTAAGGAGTTAAAAGGCTTTCCCGTAGGCGTCTTAAGCTGGTCGGCCATATTCTCCGCCAGGGGATAATTCTTAGCCGTAACCTTTCCGGCCTTTAAGCCCTTGTCATCCGCAGGCGCGGACGCAGGCATTGCCCCGCTGTTCATCATGGTCTGCATAACCTGTTCTACAATCTGTTTCATTAAAAGATCCTGATCCATGGTTTAAGCCTCCTTTCAGCCGAACGAAACGGCAACCGCCTGAGCCCGCTTATCGTTGTCCACATGCTCTGTTTCTTTTATGTGCAGCAATGCCGCGATCGCCTGATAGGTAGGACGCGCCATCTGGTCGTTGCGAACCGGCACCGGCGTAGGAGCCTCGCCCTTCGCGTATTTGGCGGCGTTCTTGCCGATCTGGCGGAAGGTGTCCATCTCAAGCAGCGGCGCCTGGGAGAACAGCTCCAGGTTGCTGAGCGGCGGCAGATCCTTCTGGTGGATCACAGACGTACCCTTCGACTGGATGCCGATGCCGATGCCTGAGCCTGAGCACTCCGCCGCGTCATGGGCGACAAAATTCACGTCGGAGGTGCGGTATACGCGGATCACTCTCCACTTTAATCCTTCTTCCTCGATGCCTGCGATAATCTCACGCAGCACCTTGTCATGGGGCTGATGGATAATTGTCTCGGTCTGATAAACGCCAAAGGCAGGCGCTATGCCGATCACTACCTCGTCGGGAGAGGTGCCCTTTTTAGCATCCCCCTGCTCCACCAGGCTCATCTTGCCGGCTGCCGGCCGGCTTACGGGCGCAGGCGCCGCCGCAGGAGCGGGCGCCGCCGCTGCCGCGGGCATCGCTCCGGAACCGGCCATTTCCTTGATCACTTCCGCAATTACACTACGCAGTGTTTTTTCATCAAAAGTCATATTCTGTCACGCCTCCCTCTCAGATATCTTCCGGCCGGATGGCATTCGGGATATCGCTGATCTGTTTCCATCTTTCCTCGCTGATCTGGTAACCCGTCATCGGCCCGTGGTAATCATTCGGCACATTGACGGCAGACAGAACATGGAAGTTTTCTCCAAAAATTGAAGCAGTATGGAGATAGTCGCCTGCCACCTTCTGGCGGAGCATGTTGTAAATATTCTGCGCTACATCCGGGAACCCTGCCTTGTCAAGAGCCTTGACAAAGTCCACGCCTGTCACGTTGCGCGCCATCATATCTTCAATCGCCTTCAGATCCTCATTCACATTACGGTCAGGCATATCGTTAGAGCCGTTCGCGTAAGTTGCCGCTTCCACTTCCTCATCCGTAATCGGAGGCAGGCCCAGCTCGCGGAACAGTCCCTGAAGGGCGCGTGCCGCCTTGTTCCGGGCTTTAATCACATCCTCTTCACGCACGGGCTGCAGGCCGCCGTCGATCTTCATATCACGCTGGATGATATTCCAGTCGTCGTAATCCTCCGCATCCCAGTTGGAACCGGCGAACATATTGTCATAGTTCGGCGTGGCGGAATAGCCGGAGCAGATATAATCGGTGCCGGAGAAGAACTGGGGCACACTTCTGGCCACACGGCGCAGATCCGAATGGGTAAAGGTCTGGTCATTGGATGTGGTGGACTCAAGATCTAAAAGCATGGCAATCAGATTCTCCGCGGCAATCGCGCGGATACCGCCGGGTACGCCCGCAGGCACGCCCACGCAGGACACGGAGCCGTTCTGAGTTCCCTGTACTCCTGCGCCCTTGGTAACCGCAAGGCATCGAGCCTCTAAGTACAGCATGGATTTACCCTCGGCATAGCCCATCTGAACCTCTGAGCCCGTACCGGAGGTAAAGCGCATCTTCAGGCCGCGGCTTGCATAGCAGCTGGCCAGAAACGCCTTCGAGTAAGGAGTATCGTCACCGTCCATAAATACCGGCTCGGTGCCGTATACGGAAATCGTCTCCGCATATGTAGTGAAGCCCCGCATGCCAAGCATCAGCTCGGTCGCTTCCTCCAGCGCGCACTGAGTCATAACGCCCGGGCGTCCCACCTGCGCGCCTACCATGATGGCAATCGCGTTAAAAGGCGCGTAACGGGCGATACCCACCGTCGTCTCCATCTCGGCAAAGCCGCGCACGCCGGCCTCGGCGGCATCGGCGGCGATCTGGATCGGGTTGTCCTTCACGTTTGTGACATGGCACTGGTTCGCAGGCATCAGACGGGCCCGCATCTTGGTCATGCCCATCATGATTTCCACGATATTCATCTTGCCCACAACCTCGGTCAGCTTGGCCGGAGTGATGGAAAGGGTGATGTCCAGAATTTCATCACGGGAAACGTTAATGTCCACAATCTTGCGCGCGATCTCCAGAGAATCCAGCGCCATAGCCTTTTCCGCATTTTCCAGGCGGATCGCGTGGTCTGCGATAAAGGTATCCAGCATATCAAAATCCGCGCGGCATTTTCCATCCAGCTCTGTCACGCGACCGTTTTCAATCTTAATGCTCGGGGTCGGGTCGAAAGGGCTGTTCATGGCGATCAGGCCAACCTCCGGCCATTCCTTGACATAGCCGTCCTGATTTACCGGGCGGGCTGCCAACGCTTCAAAACGCTTTGATTTCATAGCTTTTACAGCTCCTTCCTATTAAAGAATATAAGGGGTGGTGGTGGATTTCAGTTCCTCGTCCGGCGCTAACGTCTTCAAAAGCTGAAGTCCTACGTCGCGGGCTGCGATAATCGCCTGCTTTACCGCTCCTGAATCGCCGGAGAAGAAATAGTTCACCTCGTTGGAATAGCTTGTTCCGCCATTGCCGGGGGTCGCGATCGTCACTGCGTCGATGGTCGCCGCCTTAGACGCCGCGTCGGCCAGAACTACGCCGATGCCGGCCGGCGCGCCTACGGTGATGCCGAAGGCCTTTCCAAGAGGGGCTCCCCATACTTTATTCAGCACATGAGAAGCGCGGGCGCTGTACTGGAATTCCAGATGGCCGGCGCTGTTGCCGTACACGTCTCCCATCGTGCGGGGGATCTCCCGCAGGCATACCTCTACGGCGCGGCGGGCGTCCGATACGTCCTCCGCCCCGAAAATAATCAGAGAGCCATGGCCTGCGCCGCCCTCGGTGTCACGGGGGCACTCTACCAGAAGGCACTCACTGTTGGTCGCCTTTACGGCCTCGTCTGCCGCGAAAATCTGCGGGCCGGCGCCCACACGGTCACTGATAATGCCGATCGCCCGGTACTTCGGATCGATTTTCAGCGCTTCGTGTACCTGATGGTCTACATTCGCGATCACAAGGCCGATCGTATGGCCGAGAGCAGTGCCCACAAACTCCGTCAGATTGCAGGACGGCGCGGTTTCTTCCGCAGGCGCGCAGCATTCCTCCGCAGGCGAAGTCACGGAAGCGGCTCCCAGTCTCTTCATAACTTCTTCCATGATGTTGTTGGTTAATTCATCCATGTATTTTCCCTCCAAAAAATTTTTCCGCCTTTTCAGCGTTCTCATAAAGGTGTCAGGCTCCATCCACGAAAATCCCGAAAACTGTTATTCCATATTCGGAAGGATTTTTTCCACATCCGTGTGCGGTCTCGGGATGACATGGCTGGAGACAACGGTGCCGACTTTTTCGGCGGCGATAGAACCGGCGTCCACAGAGGCCTTCACCGCGCCTACGTCGCCCCGCACCATAACGGTAACCAGGCCGGAGCCGATCTTCTCATAGCCGACCAGGGCCACATTCGCTGACTTCACCATGGCATCAGCCGCCTCAATGGCGCCTACCAGACCTTTTGTCTCCACCATACCAAGGGCTTCTCTTTGCATTCTTATTCCTCCTAGTAAGGATCCGCGGCATATCCGCCAGCCCTGTGTACTTTCCACAGGCTGCTCCCTATGTCCGCGCTTGGTGAATTTGTTACTTTTTTTATTATACATATAATCAACTTGCACTTTCTTGTCGTAACCATGGATTTTTTTGTCTGATATTTTGTCGGAATTGCATAAGATTTTTTTCGGAAATGTGTTTTATTTAACAATATTTGAATAAAAATCCGGCGCATGCATAAAAAACCGGCGTCCCTGCCTATCAGGCAGAAACGCCGGCTCCCATCATTCGCCGCAGTGAATTTCCCTGTATTCGGTGGGCGTCATCCCCACCTTACGCTTAAACGCTTTGCTGAAATAATTTGGTTCGTTATAGGACAGCTCGTAGGCGATATTGATCACTGGCATATCCGTCTCCACAAGCATGTCCTGGGCGATCTCCATTTTCCGGTCGGTAACATAGGTAATGAAGTTGACCCCGGTCATCTTCTTGAACACCCTGCTGAAATAATAGGAACTCATATTCGCGTACTCCGCAGCTTGGTCTAAATTGATGTCGCCCTTGATATTGCGGTCAATATAGTTCAGCGCCTTCTGCTCCCTGTTGATCTGATAGCTGCCGTTTTCCTCAAAAACGGAGAAAATAATATCGAGCATCTTCTCCAGAACCAGATAGGTGTCATACTTCCTCGTCTGCCTGTCACACCGGAGCCGGAACTTCTCCATAACGCCGGACAGACGTTTCTGGGCGGCGGAGCCTAGAGAACTGCCAAGCCACGCAAGCCCTTCGGCGAACCGAAGCGACTGAAGCCGGAGCAGACCTTTATCATATATATCTTTGTAGAGAACGTCAAGGTAATCTTTTGCTGTATCCATGCATTTTTTATAACGGAAGGCCCACATATGTTCTTCCAAAAGTCTTAAGTACTGTTCCCGCCGCTGATCCTCTCTGTTATTCCCCGGAGAGGAAGCCCCCCGCCGCAGTGCCCTCACCGCCTCCAGAAGCCAGGCCGGCCGATAAGGCTTGAGCAGGTAATCCTGCAGCCCCAGCCGCCAGACATAGGGCTCCACATCCTTGCGGATCCCCACGGAGGTTACAAGGATCGGCGTGTCCGGCGCCGCCCGTCTGGCTCTTGTCATCAAATCCCGGCGGCGCAGGTCGAACCTGGGCACGTCCGCGATCAGCAGATCCACATCCTCCTCATTCATAAGCTTAAGCGCCGACTCTCCCTCCGACGCGAAAATGACCTCCGACGGTTCCAGCCCTCTTTCCAGAATGCTCCGGGTCACCTCCCGTTCCAGCCGGTTTTCATTCAACACCAGAATCTGACCCATAGGCTCCTCGCCTCCTATTCTTTTTTCTTCCTCGGCAGCCGGAAGCAAAGCTCGTGCCCCTCCTGCCCGTCCCTCCTGGGCCCGATAAAAAGACCGCACCGTTTCCCAAAGAGCCGTTTTAAGTTCCTGTCCGAGTCGCGTAAGGTAAAGTTCTCCTCCTGTAAATCATCCTCTGGCCTGGCATACATCTCCTCCAACGCCATCGCCTCATTGTCACTGACGATCCGCATCAAGATGCCTCCGCCCGGATTTTCTTCCACAAAAATCTCCACCTTTCGCCGCCTGCTCTCAAAGCCCCGGACAGCCAGCTCTACCAGCGGCTCCAGCACCATATACGGACAGCTTGCGTCCCGGTACTGATCCGGCGCCGATATCTCATATAAAAGCCCGTCCCCCGCCCACGCTTTCTGGATGCGCAGCAGCGCACCGATATAATTTAATTCTTCGCCAAGCGTGGAAATCGAGCTGTCCGATTCGGTGACATAACGCATGATATCCGCGAAATCATAGGCCACCGCCTCCGTCCTGGTCGCCTTTTCCTGAAAGGCAAGCTGTGAAATAATATGTACCACAAAGAAGAAATAGCGAAGCCGCCCCTGCCGCTTTATGCTGGCAAGCTCCTGTTTCTGAAGTGAAAATTCCCCTCCGGCGCTCTGTCCGCCTTCCTTCCGTTTTTCCGCCGGCGCGGCTTTTTTTGCCCCCTGCTCCCTGTTCATGCCGTCCTGCAGCAAAAGCAGAAGCATATCCCGCAGCAGCGTAACCGCCGACTTCACTTTCTCATAGGAAACCAGCTGGGTTCTGCCGTACGCTTCGGACAGTTTTTTATCTTTATGCCAGTCCGTTTTCGCGGAAAGGATACATTCCAGCCCTTCCTCCTCCCGGCTTAAACGAACCTGGCCTCCCATCAGAGAACCCACATAGATGCCGTCGCAGACCAGCGGAATCGCGAAATCCACCAGCCCCGCATGGCAGCGGTAAATATATGGCTCGCCGGTAATCACGGACTGAAGGCCTCCGTGGGCGTCGCACTGCTTGCACATCTCAAAAAAATCCTGATTTTTCCGTCCCTGCTGGCAATAATCCGTAAAACCGCTGTAATGGGTGACGGGATTCCCCCGGTAATCCACCATCACAAACCCCATTCCCAAAGCCTTGGAATAATTATCCTGCAGCATCTGAAGAAATCCAATGTCGATATAATCCGCTATATTTTTCGATTCCTCTAACATAAGCCCCCCATTCTCCGATATGCCGTCCCCCCTCATATCCGGTAAAACCGCGCCTAATGGACTTCTTTTGCGCTCACGCCCACAGGCATTTTTAACATTGTATCATACCGTCAGAAAAACATAAAGAAAAATATTGCCGCGTTCAATTTGCATTCAATTTGCCCGCCCTCAATCTGCCGCTGCTTTCGTTTTCCATTTTCTGTCGATCAGTTTCCTGACGGTATCGGCGATTTTGTCTTGAAGCTATGGATAAAGGATGATATGATGTAAAAAGTAATCCCGAAAAAGAGGTATATCATGGATAAAACCGAAGTTCTGTTAGATAAAATAGATGCCCTGTTAAAAAAACGTCATTAATATGGAGGTGATTCGATGGGAACCTATCTGAATCCGGGAAACAAAGGGTTTCAAAAAATTCTGTAGTCGCAATATGTAGATAAAACCGGGTTGATTGCATTAGTCAATCAAAACATAGAAAGAATGGAAATGCTGACCTGCGTCAGCAGGCCAAGGCGTTTCGGAAAGTCCTATGCGGCCAAGATGCTGTGCGCCTACTATGATTTTTCCTGCGATTCCCACGGGCTCTTCGATGACAAGGAAATCGCGAAAACGGAAGGGTATCTCAGGCATATGAATCAGTACCATGTGATCAGCCTTGACATTACCGGATTTATTTCCGAGGCAAAGCTGCGACTGAAACCGATGGCGGATGTGCCCGGGAATATCGTAAATGCCATCCATAAGGAGCTGAAAGAGCTGTATCCCCAGCTGGCTTTTGGAGAAAACCTCCTGGAGGATATGATCCGCTGCGCGGATGAAACAGGCAGGGAATTTGTATTTATTATCGACGAATGGGACGCTTTGATCCGCGAAGCGAAGGGGGATGTGGAGATTCAGTCGGCTATTTCAGATTTCCGGGAATATACGATTCTGAATCCCGGCAGGTTTGTGGAATTCACAGGATTTACGGAAAATGAGGTTCGATCCTTATGCGGAAAATACGGGATGGATTTTAATGAGATCCGGCAGTGGTATGACGGATACGATTTCCCCGGATGCGGTTCCATCTATAACCTCTATTCCGTAATGTACGCCATGCAGGAACAGAAATGCCGCTCCTACTGGCAGAAGACTTCGGCGGCGGAATCGCTGATGACCTATATCAATATGGATTTCGAAGGCTCTCACGCCGCAGACCACGCCTTTGATCAGCTTCCGGTTTTCATTTGGGCTGGGAGCATTCCGGAAAAAGTCCCCGTAAGAAAGCTGCTTTTCCGTCATTGCCTCCAGCTCCGCCTGAGCATACCCGGTCAGCCACCGGATCACCTCGTCCACTTCCTGTCTCGTCCGTCCCTTTTTTTCTGCCTTGCTGACCAGCAGATGATAGATTTTCGCGAAATCCATCTGATATACTTTCTCATAATCCATAAACTGCCCTCCTTGATCAAGCTGTCTGTTTCCAAGCCTGAAATAATCGCCAGATCCTTTGCGTAACATAAAGACGCAGACAGCAGAAACGCTGCCCCCTTCAAACAGTGACACAACCTGTGACAAAAAAAACGCGATTTTTGTCACACTTTTTTCAAGCATTCCGTGCTATAATAAAACAACCTGCAAAACTGCAGACCGGGGAGATAAAAAGCATGTTTTTATTCAGCAGGTATCTGCACAGGGCATAGCGGCATCCTATATTATGGAAGAACAGATCATGGAGATAAGCCGGAAGAATTTTTTGGTACCCCCGCGATCTAACGGCCTATCCCGCCTGATCGCTGTCATCACCGCAATGCCCTTACCCTCCCCTGGCTATTTTACCATAATATCATGTTAACGGCAAAAGATTTTCAAATTCTCAGTCCCATCAAAAAATAGATCAAAGCCGGAAGCCGAACACTCCTGTCAGATGTTCCGCTTCCGGCTTTTCTTTGAGCCGACGCATGATATGCGCGAAAAACCATACCCAATTCTAAGAATCAGCAAATTTTTACGCCTGTTTCTTCACCACCGGAATCCACACCTCATATTTTGCGTTCTGCGGGTCGGGATTTAGATAGACCTCCACATCGGCGGCGTCGCCGTACTCGTATCCGGAGGTAGGCAGCCATTCGGTTACGATGCGCCGTTCCAGCTCCTGGATGGACTCGTTGGTGCCCTCTCCCGGGAAAACCGCCCAGGTCGCCGCAGGGATAGTGTATTCCTCAAGGCCGTCCGCTACCTGGGAGGTGGCGACGGAGATATAATACCGCCAAGGCTCCCGGTCGTTGCAGACGCTGACGCCCAGCACACCCATGGGCTGCGTGTCCATCATGCCGATCAGCCGCTGCAAGGTTCCGTCCATGGATATTTCCTGCCACTTCGGGGGAATGACCGTAAAATTTTTTTCAATTTCCTGATACAGCGGCACCGACACCCCCACAATCCGGAACGCCTCCTTCGTCTCGATTCGATAATTCATCTCTTCTACTCCTTTGACCGTGATCTTAAATGTAATGGCCGGAAAAGATTTTACCGCTACACCCCCGCTCCGCACGGCAGAGGGGGCGATTCCGTGAACGGACTGAAAGGCTCTGTTAAAAGCGGTGGGGGAGCTGTACCCGTATTTGCCTGCCACATCAATAATCTTCATATCCTTTCCCTGCAAATCCACGGCCGCAAGAGACATCTTTCTCCTGCGGATATATTCGGACAGGGTAACGCCCGCCATATACGTGAACATCCGCTGAAAATGATAGGAAGAACAGCAGGCGATCCGCCCTAACTGCTCATAATCGATCCCGTCCAGCAAATGCTCCTCCATATAACCGATCGCCTCATTCAACCGTTCAATCCATTCCATCCTGTAAAATCCTCCTGACAGGTGACATACTCCCAAAATCGCTCCATATCCGATTTCATATCCGATTTTCAGCCGCGCAGGCAACTGCCGCGAGAAAGCAGATACCGTGAGATTCCGGAAGCACACCGTCAGTATACACGATCCTTCCGCTGTTGTCCTCTCCGTATGATAACCAAAAAAGAGAGGAACGATTACAGATTTGCGAACACGTCCATCTGCCGCTTAAGCTCGCCCACAATCTCCTGGTTCGTATCCATGCGGGCAGTAATGCCGGCCATATCCTCCACCAGGCTGTGAGCGCTGCCGGCCATGCCGTTAATGCCCGATGCCGCGCCGTCGATGGCGGCGGAAATGCTGCCGATGGAACTGGCAATCTCCGTCATCGCATTCCGGAGCCGGTCTGTCCTGCTGTTAAAGGCATCCATGGAATGCTCCACATAGGCGGCATCGTCATGGTACTGCTTCCCGGCCCGGACAGACTGCTCAAACTGGGTCAGAATCGCCTGGCCCAGATAATCCACCAGCTCTTGGGCGCTGTCGGCAAGATACCCTACCGCGCCGGTGACTACGCCGCTGACCTCCTGGATATGGTTGGCCGTCTCGGCACAGGAGTCGGCTAAACGGCGGATCTCCTGGGCCACCACCGCAAATCCCTTTCCGGCCTCCCCGGCTCTTGTGGCCTCTATGGAAGCATTGATGGCGATCAGATCCGTGGAAGAGGAAATCGAGAGAATATCCTTGGTCAGAATGCCGATCTGATCCACGCTCCGGCTCTTTTCAATCGCCTCGTTCAGGACAGCCATAATCTCTTCCGTCTTTCTGTGGACAATTTCCTTATTTTCCCTGGCAGACCGCTCCATCTCCTCCGCCCGCTCCCGCATTTTAACGGAATAACCGGTGATCTCGGCACACTCCTCCGCCATCTCATTGGCGTCGTTCTGGGTGCCGGAGGCGCTGGAGGTGATGGCGGCGGCATTGCCGGCCACCTCTTCCACGGCTGCGGACAGCTGCCCGGACAGGGCGGAGAGCGCCTGGACGCTGGCGCCGGAGGTTCGGGTTCTTCCTCGCACCTCGCTTACCACGCCGCTGATCCGCCGGGAGCTGTCCTGTAACATGCCCATAGCGTCCTTAATCGGCGCAATCACATATTTCCGAATGATGCGGAAAGCCGCCAGCACCAGAAGAACGCCGGCTGCCAGCGTAACCGCGCTGATCACCAGCGATGTGAGATAGACCACGGACAGCCTGTTTTTCGCCTTTTCCGCCTGGGCGCTGACCGAAGCGGAAAGGATGTCGATCTGCGCCTCTGCCCCGCCGCCTTTTTCCGCCACCTCTCCGTTTGCCATAGCGTAGGCTTCCTGGGTTTTGCTGTCGGCGCTGGCACAGACCAGGCCCACCAGCGCATGCTTCAATGCTTCATATTCTTCCGTCAGAGCCTGATATGTTCCCATGTCCTGTTCGGACACAAAGCTTTCATATTCCGCCAGCTTTTCATCCAGCGCCGCTTCCTCCGTCTTGATATCCTGCACCAGCTTAATCATGGAGGCATGATCAGCAGCCACAATATGGGACAGAGCCAGACGGTGGATTTCCATAATGGAGCGGCGGATTTCCTCCAGCCGGGTTTCGCTGACCATGTATTCTTCCACGATCCTCCGGGCGCTGCCGTTGACATTGTTAATGCTGAACACCGCCAGGATGTTAGACAACAGCGTTACCAGCCCCAACAGGATGATGGGCAGGATCAGACGCTGCTGCAACGTGAGCTTGCCTTTCATAATCGATTCCTCCTATCTGGCCGTAACGCCCTCCACCAACTGATCCAGCTGCTCCTGCAGCGGGACGCCGTCAGGGTTTCCCTCCGCCATGGCAGTGGCAAAGGCCGTCACCGGTTCCCAGAACTTTCCGCCCACCCGCTGGAGGTGGGAAAACTCCGACTGCTCCAAAAGAGCCCGGATCGCCGGCGCATCCTGGACTTCGGGGGAATTTGCCGCATTGATATTGGAAGGCCCCTGGCCCCGCATGGCAAAACGGAGCGCCTGATTTTCCTCGTTTGTAATCCATTCCGCCAGCCGCACCGCCCACGTATAATGCTCCGAGTAGGCATTGACGCCGATCAGCTTGCAGCCGGAAAAGGAGGCCATCTGCACCTGCTGCCCTGCGCAGTGATAGGAAGGAAGCCGGGCTGCCCCGGTATCCTCTCCCCAGGCTTCCTCCACCGCCACCGCGTTCCAGACGCCGCTGACGCCGGCGATCACGGTTCCGTCCTGAACGCCCGCCAGAAAATCCGTGTCCGTCCGGTTTGAAAATCCGGGGCTTTTCGCCATCGACAGCATGGCCTCTGCCACATCCGTGCCGCAGATCGGGCCTTCAGCGCTGTTCCAGGTACAGTAATTGGTAAGGCCGTCCGCATTCAGCCCCACCTCCATACCGGTATTTCCGAAAAAGGCATAGACATACCAGGCCGACGACCAGTCCATGGCCACCAGCTTCCCGGCCTCTGCCGCAACCTCCAGCATCCGCTCAAAGCTTTTGATATCGTCCTCGGAAAAGTAGGCTTTATTATAATAGAGGAAATAGCCGTTATCCGCCGTCAGGGGATAGGCATAGAGGGTATCGCCCACCGAAGCGGCCTCCACGGCCGCAGGCAGATTTGCGCTGCGGATACTGTCGGCATTTTCCACCGGTTCCAGCACCCCGGCCGCCGCCAAAGGAGCCGCCTGGTCGTCGGCAAAGGCAAACACATCCGCGCCCGCCTCCAAATCGCCAAGCAACGCATCCTTGCAGCTTGACTCGCTCTGGGGATAATATGTAATCCGGAAACTTGCCTGATCGGCATAATGGGACTGAAAAGATGTGAGAATCTCCTTAAGAAGCGCCTCGTCCTCCTCGGCGCCCCAGACCGTCAGCTCCACATTCTCCTCATAGACAGGTTCTGTCCCTTCGGTTTCCTCCGGCCGTCCTTCCTTCCTTTTACAGGCAGTCAGAGAAAAAACCAGGCATATGGACAGAAACAGGAAAAAAGTCGTTCGTTTTTTTCTCTTCATGGCATCATATCTCTCTGGTTTTTGTATTTTTTATGCGAGTATAGTATAGCATTTTTCCAATTTTCTGTCAAATGCAGGATCGACTTCGCCGAAAAGCTCAGGGCTGTTAATAACATAGTTTCTTCCGGCTCTCCGCTCAATATCGGCTACGATTACAGGCTCCTTTCTTCTGGCGCCCCTGTTACCATCAGAGATAGATTGTCAAGTATGTTTGTAAAGTTATTACAAGCTTTTTATGAAACACAAAAATTACCTCAGGCTTCCACCTCCGGCAGTCCAAAATAATATAGAAAAACATCCTCCAAACCTGCGGCAACCTTTTCGGCATTCTCTGCCGGTTTCTTTTCTGCCAATAATCGAATACGCAGTCTATCACCGATTCTTTGTATATTACTGATTTGAAAGTAATCAAAATCGGTGAGTTTTTGCTCCGCAGACAATGTCAGCTCCCACACCTTTCCATATAAGTCTCCCGTCAGTCTTTCCGGCGTATTCTGTTTGATAAGCATTCCCTCTTTCAAAATCAGCACTTCATTTGCAATAGCCTCCACATCAGGAACAATATGCGTAGCCAAAAGAACAACTCGGTTTTCAGCAAATTGGCTAATCAGATTCCGAAAACGGATTCGCTCCTGTGGGTCAAGGCCAGCAGTCGGTTCATCTAAAATCAACAATTGGGGTTCGCCCAACAAAGCCTGCACTATGCCAACTCGCTGCCTCATACCGCCCGATAATGCACCTATTTTCAATTCCTCAGCATCAGACAAATTAACTGCTTCCAAAAGCTGCTTCATACGCTTTCTACCCTCTTTCACCGGAATATCTTTCAAAGCACACATATATGCCAAAAAGTCTTTGACAGAAAAGTCCGGATAAAACTGCGGATACTGAGGCAGATATCCAATTTCTTTTAAATAGGCTTTTCCAAGTTTTTGAATATTGACCCCATCAGCAAAAATTTCCCCCTGGGTGCTTTGCAAAATACCGACCATTATGTTAATAAGAGTTGTTTTTCCTGCTCCATTCGGGGCAAGTATTTATAGACAACCACCGCAACACCGCATAAAACAAGGCTTTTTAGAAACACGAAAACTAAACACGAAGCCCTATAACCACATGGTAAACGCCTTTTCCACACGGAACGGGCGTTTTTCATTGTCCGGGTAGACGAAAGGAGCTGATAACGTGGCAGTATTCCGGGTAGAGAAAAACAGGGGCTACACGGTCATGTCAAACCACCACCTACGCAACCCCGACTTGACCCTAAAGGCTAAAGGGCTGCTTTCTCAAATGCTGTCCCTGCCGGAAAATTGGGACTACACCCTAAAGGGCTTATCCAGTATCAACAAAGAAAGCATTGACGCTATCCGTACCGCCGTATGGGAACTGGAAAAAGCCGGGTATATCACACGCAGGCAGGGACGGGACGACAAGGGCAAAATGACCGCCATTGAGTACACCATTTATGAGCAGCCACAGCCGCCGCAGTTGGAAAATCCAACCACGGACAGCCCGGTGTTGGAAAATCCAATGTCGGATAACCC
>CAJTTU010000019.1 GCA_910579325.1 uncultured Lachnospiraceae bacterium
CATACTTATGCGGCTTATCAGATTTTTGCAGGTGATTTGGCTCCGAATGCGGATTATCGTGATAGTGTGATATGTGGAAAGAAAGAGCATACACATACAGATGCGTGTAAAGAGGGAGAGACGCTTACCTGTGTAAATGAAGAACATGTTCATACTGCTGATTGTTATCAGAAGTATAATGCAGAGTATGTTCTTTCCAATATAGTATGGGGCTCTGGTGTAATAAATACAGACAATTTGTTAGAAGAATTAAAGGCTGATAAAGATGATGTATTTAGTGGCGCATTTAAAAACTGTGAGACAGCGGCTGATGTAGCAAAAGCTTTATCAGAGTTCAGCAATACGAATATTAGTGAATCAGGGGCTCTGGATTATTTTTCTAAAATTGTTTCTAAATATTTAAGCGATACTTCTTATACAGCGACGGGCGTCGGAGATGTTACGATTACTGTTAGTGGATCAGGTTATTATCTGGTAGCAGATGAAACCGAGAATTTAGCAGGCAATAATGAAGAAGGCAGCGGAGCGTATACAAGATTTTTATTGGAAGTTGTTGGCGACTCTGTAATGGTAGTGAAGTCAGAAGTTCCGAGTGGCGATAAAGAGATCTATGTAGATGCAGACAATACTGATGATGCAAATAATGCTTCTATTGGTTCTCATGTATCTTATAAGATTACCAGCAATGTTCCAAATTGGGCTGGATATGATTATTATTACTTTATAATGAACGATACTTTAAGTGAAGGTCTGACTTTTGACCGCCTTTATAATTCTGAGACAGGAGAGCAGATTGAGGATTCCAATACCATTAGTGTAATGGTTGGAGGCGTAGAATTAACGCAGGGACAGGATTATTATGTTTATGAAGGAACGGATGCTGCTCCATATACCTTCCGTCTTGCATTTGACAATATCATGAACTATACAGTTGGAGCTGATATTGTTGTAACATATTCCGCGACTGTAAATGACAAAGCGATAGTCGGAACTACCGGAAACGATAATACGTGGAATTTGCAATATTCTAACAATCCCAATGAAACATATAAGGGGACAGAGGATGACCGGAAGCCGGGTCTGCCTGCCGATGAAAGCACAACTGTCTTAGGTCAGACGCCGGATGAGAAGACATTGACTTATGTTACAGAATTAGAAATTGTAAAGTATGCCAATGAGGTTCTTAAAGAGAATCTGTTAGCTGGAGCAGAATTCACATTGACAGGTACATCTTATCAGGTTGTTCTCAGCGATGTGGATTATTTCAGGGCTCCGAATCCTGAGGAAAATGAAGTTGGTGAGTGGTATCTTTTGACAGATGGCACATATACGAAAGAAGCACCTACAGGCACTGACTATGTAGAAATTGGCGTGGGAACTAAAGAGACGACTGAAGGTTATATTTTAAAAGATGGAAAATATATAGTTCCTGAAAATAAGGCTGATTACGATGGAGAGACATTGTATAAGCTTGTTAGAGGCACAAATGAGAAGTATGTTGATGTAAATACGAAATATGTAAAGGATTCAAAGAAAACAACTATTTATGAGCCGGTTGATATTTCTATGGAGTTAACTACTGGGGAAGATGGTACAATTGCTTTTACAGGTCTTGGAGCCGGTGAATATACCTTGAAAGAGACAGTAACACCTGCGGGCTTTAATACACTTGATGATATTCACTTCGAGATTAAATTTAAAGCACCTGAGGAAGAAGTAACTACTGGCGATGAAACTTGTACATGGACTATTGAATCTAAAACGTCTGGATTCGAGATCAGAGAAGGATGGGGCGCTGCGGCAGGTCGTTTCGCAGCGGATATTGTTAACAAATCCGGTTCCCTCCTTCCTTCCACCGGTGGTATCGGTACTACGATCTTCTACGTGGTAGGCGGTCTTCTGGTTGCCGGAGCAGGCATCCTTTTAGTAACCAAAAAGCGTATGAGCGCACATCGGTAATGTGATGATGATTTAATCATCACATTACGTATCAACTTATCATGATTCCCCGGGGGCGGCTGGTCCCGTCCCCGGTTATGCCGCGCAGGCTGACACCTTCCCGTGGCGCGCGGCGAGCAACGGACCGTCAGGTCCGGCCAACGTCAGCAGGTGGTTAAAGAGAGACCATCGCATAAAATCATTGTGGGGAAACCTATGAAAAAAGAAGAACAAGTGGAAGAAAGAGAGAAGGGAAAAAAAGAAAGAAAAGAGAAAAAAGGCCCTTCCGTTTCGACAATTATATTGGTTGTGATATTGGTAGTCGGTATGGGCATCCTGCTTTATCCTTCTGTCAGCGACTGGTGGAATTCCATGCATGCCACTCAGGCGATCGCTGGCTACGTAGATGCGGTAGAAAATATGTCCGCAGAGGAAAAGGAAGCGATTCTGAACGCGGCGAAAGCCTATAATGAGTCCCTGCCCAACGGAGTAAATTTTACCGTCAGCGATGAAGAATATGCAAGGTATGAAGAACTGTTGAATATCGGTGGCAGCGGGGTTATGGGTTATCTGCAGATCCCGGTGATCAGTGTAAATCTCCCTGTTTACCACAGTGTGGATGAGAGTGTTTTACAGATCGCCATGGGCCATGTCCCAGGTTCTTCTCTTCCGGTAGGCGGAGAACGGACCCATTGTGTGATGTCCGGTCACCGGGGACTGCCCAGCGCGAAGCTTCTGTCAGACCTGGACCGGGTACGCGAGGGCGACATCTTCACCTTCACCGTCCTCGACCAGACCGTTACATACATGGTAGACCAGATCCGTATTGTCCTGCCGGAGGAAACCGACGATCTGGCTATTGTGGATGGAGAAGACTATTTTACTCTGGTAACCTGCACCCCTTACGGAATCAACACCCACCGGATCCTTGTCCGCGGCCATCGAATCGAGAACATTGCCGGGGAGATCGTGGCGGCTGCGGAGGCGGTCAGGATTCCTACTTATATTGTGATACCGGCCATCGGCGTGCCGTTACTGTTTATCTCGCTGGCGCTGATGCTGCTTTATTATAAAATCAGAAAACCGAAAAAATCCACGCAGGAAATGCTGGAGGAACTGAGAAAATCATAAAGGGAGGGCCGTGGAAATCGAGAAAGGGTTTCATGGCAGATGAAAAACAGCGGCGAACCGGATCCAGGGGGGCTGGCCGGGGCGCTGCGGAACTGTAAAAGGAGGGATTGCCCATGAAAAAGAAATTGATATATCTGATTGCGGCGGTGACGCTGGCGGCGGCTGTCTGCGGGGTGAAGCCGACGCGAAGTGGGGCTGCCCCTTTCGATCAGTCTAAAACTGGTTCTCTGACGATTCACCCGATGGAGGTGACGGATGAGGCCATGGCCCAGGACGTTCTGAGCGCCAAAGCGAAGGTGGATATTTTCCAGGTGGCGAAAGCTGTGAAGACGCCAGGATACGATACTTATCACTATGAATTTATCGCTCCTTTCGACAGGGCGGAGATGAAAGACAGGACGCCGGAGAAGGCCGAGGACTGGGACACTATGGCCCAGGAAGCGGCCAGAGTGATATTTGACGGGGATACGAAGGTAAATCCGGTAAAGCAGGGAACGCTGGACAAAACGTCTTCTGTTTCCGATCTTGAGCCGGGGCTTTACCTGCTGATGGCCAGAGGCGGAAAGGGAACCGACAGCGTGGCGGATTTCCGAAAGGATGTGACCGACGATGAGGGTAAGACCACGATCGTTACCTATGCCAATTCGAATCAGTATGAGTATACCTTTAAGCCTCAGCTGGTTTCCCTGCCGATGAGGGACAGCGATGTGCCGGTCAACCCGACTGATGATCCGCCGAATACCGCGGATCAGGGAGACTGGTCTTACGATCTGAACGTTTATCTGAAATTTGAACGGTCGGTGCGCTTTGGCTCTCTGAAAATCAGAAAAGTCCTTTCCAGCTATGAGTCTGAGATTCCCAACGATCCGGTAACCTTCGTATTTCAGGTGGACGGAGAGACGCCGGGGGCCGAGGGAGCCGGAGGGGAGCTTTCCTCCTATCATGGAGTGGATAGTCTGACCTTTACGGCGGCGGGAGAGGAAGAAATAATATTTGAGCGAATTCCGGTCACTGCCGTTCTGACGGTCAGCGAGGTGTACAGCGGCTCCGGTTATGAGATCGCCCCTGACACTGGCGGCACGGTGCGGGAGGGCATTACGATATCGGCGGATCAGGACACTGTGGTGGAGATTCCTTTTGTCAATGTCCATAACGACGACCTGAAGCGGGGGCACGGAATCAAGAATCAGTTCACCTATACGGACAGCGGGTTGCCGGGCGGGCAGCCCGGCAGATGGAACTGGGTCCAGGATCCGGTGAATAATTAGCAGGGGGTGAGTGGATCATGAAAAAAATGCGGTACGCGGCCGCGGTCCTCGCAGCGGCGGCGATTATGACGGCGGGTCTGGGGCAGGCCTGGGCCTATTTTACCACCTATGCCACCGCAGAGGGCGGTTATGTGATTAAACTGGGCGACAGAACGGAAATTACGGAAAATTTTTCGGACTGGACGAAGACGGTTACGGTTACCAACGAGGAGGGGGCCGCGCCGGTTTACGTGCGTGTGAAAGCCTTTGGCCCCAGTACCTATGAGCTGATTTACGAGGGACCCGGCTGGACGGCCAAAGAGGACGGATATTATTATTATGATGGAATGGTGCCGGGAGGCGGAAGCACTGGGCCGCTCAATATCAGGATCAACGGGATTCCGGAGGATGCAAAAGATGGCGATACCTTTAACGTGATCGTTATCTATGAGAGCACGCCTGTTTTATATGATGAGAATGGCAGCGCCCTTCCTGCAGACTGGACCGCTGTCCTTGACGTTACCACCAGCACGGAGACGGTGAAACCGCCGGAGAGCGGGGAAACCACGGAAACGACAGCCAGTCCTGGGACGACGGCAGGATCCGAAGAAGGTAACACGCCAGGTGAGGAAGGAGGCGGCGAATCATGAAAAGATCTTTCATGAAAAAACCAATCGTGAGAAAACCGAAAAAGCTGCTGCCGCCCATGGCGATCTACGGCCTGTTCGCACTGGCCGTGGTAATGCTCCTTGGCAGCTCCGTCGGCGGGGCCAGGGCTGCGCTGACCTATTATTCCGAGACTTATTCCTCCCGGGTGCAGATGTACAGCATCGGCGTCAGCCTGCTGGAAAATGGAAATCCGGTTTCCTGGCGTAATTACAACAGCGGAGGAAACGGAAGCTGGGATGAGGAAACAGGAGAATTGCTCGGGGATATGCTTTCCGATGGGGAAAGCCTGATACCGGGCAGGACCTATCGGGAAGAACTCTGTGTGGAGAATACCGGAAGCATCAATCAGTATGTCCGGGTCAGAATTTATAAATACTGGGTGGACAGTGTGGACGGAAAGGACGATAAGTCCTCCGAACGGCTCCGGGAGCTGTCTCCGGATCTGATCCATCTGAATCTGGTAAATCAGGGAACGGACTGGATCGAAGATAAGCAGAGTTCCACGAAGGAGCGGACGATTCTCTATTACAATAAGATGCTGCCTGCGGAAGCGGGAGAAGCCTCAAGGACCCCTCTCTTTGCAGACCGGCTGACGATCGACGGAGAGCTGGCGAAAAAGGTTTCCCAGACGGAATCGACGGACGGGGCTTATACCACAGTTACCACTACCTATCTGTACAACGGCGTGAAATTTGTGGTAAAGGCGGAAGTAGACGCCGTGCAGGAGCACAATGCCGAGGATGCTATTCTGAGCGCCTGGGGACGGAAGGTGTCCGTGAACAACGGCACGCTGCGCCTTGTGGATTAAGGAGGTCTGTATGAAAAAGAAAATCAGTCTGTTTCTGCTGTGCGGCCTGCTTCTGATCCGGGGGATTCCCGTCCATGCGGAGACGTTTTACGGCGACGAGACCTGGAATGTCACCTTTAACAGGGATAATGAGATGGCCAGCAGTTTCAAAACCTCGGATATCAACGATGTGGTATCCGGCATGCAGCCGGGGGACAATGTGATCATTACCCTGTCCCTGAAAAATGATAATGAGACCGCCACAGACTGGTATATGAAGAACGAGGTGCTCTACTCTCTGGAAGACCGGAGTGCCAACGGCCAGACGAAGGGCGGCGCATATACGTATCGTCTGTCCTATAAAAGCAATCAGGGCGGCGAAGAGAACGTGCTGTTTGACAGCGACACGGTGGGCGGCGAGAATGTGAGCGCCGCGGGCGAGGGCCTGAAGGAAGCTACCAGTTCGTTGAAGGAATATTTTTATCTGGATACGCTGTCCAGGAGCCAGTCGGGAGTGATCACCCTGGAGGTGGCTCTGGACGGCGAGACCCAGGGCAATGATTATCAGGATACCCTGGCGGACCTGCAGATGGAATTTGCCGTGGAGCTTCGGGATACGCCGGACAATCCGCCCGGAGACAACCCGAATAATCCAGGTAACCCGAATAGTCCGGGAACGCCCGGTCAGAACAATCCGGGACAGAGCAGTCCGGGAAGGGGTCTGTTTGGCAGCGGCGTGGTGAAGACCGGAGACGGAAGTGAGATTTCGATTTTCACGGTACTGACCGGGGCCAGCGGCCTGCTACTGCTTCTGTTCTGTATCTGGCAGTGGAATGAGAGCCGGAAGAGCAGGGCGGGGAAAGAAGGTGGCGCTGTATGAAGTTCATGAAAAAGCGGAACCTGCCGAAGGCGGGAACGAGGAAGAAAAAGGCGCATAAACCGGGAATGCTGCTTTGCGTTCTGTGCGCATTGTGTATGCTTTTCGCGGCGGTGGTTCCCGTAAAGGCCGCCCAGTCAGGCCAGACCAGCCAGACGGATCAGACCGGAAAAGCCTATTCCTATAAAATCCGGATTTACGCCGGGCGCCAGGGTACGATTCAGGGTAAGGAAGTGCTGGAATATGATTCGGTGCCTTACGACTGGCAGGTCGTGTTCAGCCGGGGCGATGTTCAGCTGCTTGACAACAATAAATATTATGTCAAGGGACTGAGAAAGAGCGGCGTGGATAACAGCGAGGCGCAGCAGAATCCGGCTTTCAACGTGACGGAGGATCAGGATTATGTGGTGGCCTACGGCATTCTGGGCGACGCGGTTTCTTATGTGATTAATTATCAGGATCAGAACGGAAACACACTGGCCCCCAGCGAGACCTATTACGGCAACGTAGGCGATAAGCCTGTGATTGCCTACCTGTATATAGAAGGGTATCGTCCTCAGGCCTATAACCTGACGAGAACATTGTCAGAGAATGCGGCGGAAAATGTGTTTACCTTTATTTATACGCCCATATCGGAGGGCGGAGGCGGAACGCCTGAGGAGAACCTGCCTCAGGGAGGCGGGACAGAGAATCCCGGGGCGCCCGTTGCGCCGGTAACGCCTGCAGCGCCAGGGGGGACTGTTGTGGCGCCTCCCGCAGCGCCGGGAGGAACTGTCGTAGTGCCGCCTGCAACGCCGGCAGGTCCCGGGGCAGCAGCGCCGGCAGGTCCCGGGGGAGCGGATGCGCCCGGCCCGGGAGGAGCTGACGCGCCCGGTCCCGGAGGAGTGGATACGCCGCCCGTGGAGAACGTACCCGATGAAAATGTGCCGCTGGACGACGGTCCGGAGGAGCTGGTAGACCTGGATGACGAGGAAGTGCCTCTGGCGGACTTTTTTAATCTGAACAGCGACGCAAAGATCCTTGGCTTTCCCGTGGCGGCGGTGGCTGTCTCGGGCGCGGTGCTGATCGGATGCGTGATCTGGCTGATACTGAAGAAAAGGAAAAAGGAAGAGAAGGAGAAAGCATGACAGAGCAGCCTGATTCCTCCCGGCGTGTAAAAGCCGGGAGGAGAAAAAGCAGGCTGCCTGCTTTTTGCAGCCTGGCCGGAACATTGATTTTACTGTGTGTGATCGGCGCTTTTCTGCCGCTGACGATTCCGAATCTGTTAGGGTATCAGATTTACGAGGTGGTCAGCGGGAGTATGGAGCCGGAGATACCTGTGGGCAGCGTGATCTATGTGAAAAGAGCAGAGCCGGAGGAGATTGAGGAGGGGGAGATCATCGCTTTTATGAGAAATTCCTCCGTGATCACCCACCGTGTGGAGGAAAATCGGTTTGTGGAAGGGGAATTTATCACGAAGGGAGACGCCAACAGCCAGGAGGACGTGATGCCGGTGGATTATGACAGCCTGATCGGCAGGGTAACCTGCCATTTCCCGATGCTGGGCACACTGATGTCCATTCTGGCCAGCGGCATAGGAAAGCTATATGCGGGAGCCTTTGCCGCCTGCGGAGTTATGTTCCATATGCTGGCGGGAAAAATGCGCGAAAGGCAGGAGGCGCAGAAATCAGCGTAAAAGCGAAAAAATCGCTCTGGTATTCGATTGCGGAAAAAAATCCGCGCAGCGTTTTCAGGTAAAGCGCAGCGGGGATTTTTTTGCTTGAAAATTATATTTCCCTATGATAGACTAGAAGATATGTGAAAAATCGCATTACTTAATGAAAGGAAGCGTTTTTCAGTTACGTCCCGGCGTACCGTGCCGGACGCATGAATAGGGATATATACCTGTGAGAATAACATCAGTCTTGGAGGAATGATCGTGAAAAAGTACGGTGTAAATGAACTGAGAAAAATGTTTTTGGAGTTTTTTGAGAGCAAGGGTCATCTGGCGATGAAGAGCTTTTCTCTTGTTCCCCATAATGACAACAGCCTGCTGCTGATCAACTCCGGCATGGCGCCGCTGAAGCCCTATTTTACGGGGCAGGAGATTCCGCCGAGGACCAGGGTGACCACCTGCCAGAAGTGTATCAGAACCGGCGATATCGAGAATGTGGGAAAGACTGCCCGTCACGGCACCTTTTTTGAGATGCTGGGTAATTTCTCCTTTGGCGATTATTTTAAGAAGGAAGCAATCTCCTGGTCCTGGGAGTTTCTGACGGAGGTGGTGGGGCTTGATCCTGACCGTCTCTATCCGTCCATCTATGAGGAGGACGACGAGGCTTTTGATCTCTGGCACAATATGATGGGGATTCCGGCGGAGCGGATTTTCCGTTTCGGTAAGGAAGATAATTTCTGGGAGCACGGCGCAGGCCCCTGCGGTCCCTGTTCTGAGATTTACTATGACCGGGGCGAGGCATACGGCTGCGGTAAAGAGGGCTGTACGGTAGGCTGCGACTGCGACCGTTACATGGAGGTGTGGAACAATGTGTTCACCCAGTTTGACAATGACGGCCACAATCATTATACCACCCTGGAGAAGAAGAATATCGATACCGGCATGGGTCTGGAGCGTCTGGCCGTGGTGGTACAGGACGTGGATTCCATTTTTGCTGTGGACACGATTAAGGCATTGCTGGACAAGGTATGCCAGCTGGCCCGTACGGAATATCAGGCGGATGAGAAAAAGGATGTGTCCCTGCGCCTGATCACCGATCATATCCGCTCCTGTACTTTTATGATTTCCGACGGCATTATGCCTTCCAACGAGGGCCGGGGCTACGTGCTGCGCCGTCTGCTGCGCCGGGCAGCCCGTCACGGACGTCTGCTGGGCATCGAGGGCCGGTTCCTGGCGCAGTTAAGCGAGACGGTGATTGAGCTGTCAAAGGACGGCTATCCGGAGCTGGATGAGAAGAAAGAGATGATTTTCAAGGTTCTCACAGAGGAGGAGAACAAATTTTATAAGACTATCGACCAGGGCCTGAGCATTCTGGCTTCCATGGAGGAAGAGCTGGCGAAAGACGGCGGAAAGACGCTGTCCGGCGAGGATGCCTTTAAGCTGTACGACACCTATGGCTTCCCCATCGACCTGACCAGGGAGATCCTGGAGGAAAAGGGGATGGATATTGACGAGGACGGGTTTAAAGCCTGCATGGAGAACCAGCGGCAGACGGCCCGGGCAGCCAGAAAGACTACGAATTATATGGGGGCGGACGCCACGGTGTACGACGAGATCGACCCGGCTGTCACCACGGTGTTTGACGGCTATGATCATCTGACTCTGGATTCCGAGATCACGGTGCTGACCACGGAGACGGAGCTGGTGCAGGCGATTACCGACGGCGAGGCAGGAACGATTATCGTAAAGGAAACGCCTTTCTACGCAACGATGGGCGGTCAGAAGGCCGATGTGGGAACCATTGCCACGGCTAAGGGCGCGAAGTTCCAGGTGGAGGATACGATTAAATTAAAGGGCGGCCGGGTGGGCCATGTGGGCCGGGTGTTAAACGGCATGTTTCAGGTGGGCGATCAGGTGACGCTCTCCGTATGCCCGGTGAACCGCAGAGATACGGCCCACAATCACAGCGCCACCCATCTGCTGCAGAAAGCGCTGCGGGTCGTGCTGGGTACCCATGTAGAGCAGGCCGGCTCCTATGTGGCGGCGGACCGTCTCCGCTTTGACTTCACTCATTTTTCGGCCATGACACCGGATGAACTGCAGCGGGTGGAAGAGCTGGTGAATCAGCAGATCGGCCTGAACCTTCCAGTGGAAACTCAGGTGATGAATATCGACGAGGCGAAAAAGTCAGGCGCAATGGCGCTGTTCGGCGAGAAATATGAGGACGATGTGCGGGTGGTCAGCATGGGCGATTTCTCCAGGGAGCTGTGCGGCGGTACCCATGTGTCCGCTACGGGGGAGATTACGGCTTTTAAGATCATTTCCGAGTCCGGTATCGCGGCGGGCGTCAGAAGAATCGAGGCGCTGACCGGTTCCGGCGTGTTTGAATATTACAGAGAACTGGAGACGGAGCTGTATGAGGCGGCGAAGGCGGCGAAGACGGAGCCGGCGCAGCTGACGAAGAAGATCCAGGCGCTGCAGGCGGAGCTGAAAGCCGCCCAGGCGGAGAATGAAAAATTAAAGAGCAAGCTGGCCAATGAATCCATCGGCGACGTGATGAGCCGGGTGACAGAGGTGAAGGGCGTGAAGGTACTGCCTGTCAGAGTGGAAGGCGTGGACATGAACGGTCTGAGAAACCTGGGCGACCAGTTAAAAGATAAGCTGGGCGAGGGCGTAGTGGTCATCGCGTCGGCTGTGGACGGAAAGGTGAATCTGCTGGCCATGGTCACCGATCAGGTACAGAAGGCAGGCGGTCACGCAGGGAATCTGATCAAGTCCATCGCTTCTTTCGTAGGGGGCGGCGGCGGAGGACGTCCCAATATGGCCCAGGCCGGCGGGAAGAACCCGGCGGGCATCGAAGAGGCCTTGGAGAAAGTCGCGGAAGTGGTGGAAGGACAGCTGAAATAATGAGAAACAGACGCCCGGAATTTCAGGAAACAAACCGGTGATTTCGGGCATATATTAAAATAAAGGAGGATAGGCTACCGGACATACGAACCAGAAAAAAGATTTTGAAGAGCTTCTAAACGTCTCAGAATATATAGGTTTGTCCGCATTTTGCGTAGCAGAATATGATATGGATACACAGTATGTATGGAATGAGGAATTAAACATCGGCGTTGACTTGATCGATCAGGAGCACAAAGAACTTTTTGAGACCATCAATAAGCTTTTCTCATTTACTTCGCCTAAAAAAGGCGGTTGGGCAGGCGGAAAGAACAGCCGCAGGTCATGCCGGAAGGGAATCGAGCATTTTAAAGAGCATGCGGTGAGGCATTTCGCGGATGAGGAAGCTTATATGGAGTCCATTAATTATGAAGGACTTGCCCAGCACAGACATATTCATAAAGGCTTTCGGGAAGATACGCTGCCAGCCCTTGAGAAGGAGCTGGAACGGACCAATTATTCTCCGGAAGCAGTGGAACATTTCCTGGGCGTCTGTGTCGGATGGCTGATCGGGCATACCACGACGGAAGACCAGGCCATCACGGGGAAAGCGGCGCGGACCTGGGAAAATCTTCTTCCGGGGGAGGAACTGGCGGATCTGAAAAAGGCGGTCGCCCAGCTGATGTACAATATATTTTCTTTGAAAGCAAAGCTGATCAGCGATACGTATAACGGAGAAAAGTTTGGCAGCGGGCTGTATTACAGACTGGTTTACGAGACGAAGCAGGAACGGAAAATGCAGGAGATCCTTCTGGCTTTTGAGGAACGGCTGCTGCTTGGCACTATCGGAGAAGTGATGGGGAAACAGTCCGGCCGGCTGAGCACGGCGGTGCTCCATGCCGCCAGACATTCGATGCAGCGGTTTGCCGGGCGCGTGATGGAATACTTCCTGCAGGGGGAAGCTTACAAGCTGAAAGAGGAAAGCCTGCTGTCTTACCCCCAGTTTCAGACGGTGTTTGAGACAGAAAAGCCTGTGGCCAGCCTTCTGTTTGACACGGGAGAGGGATATATGGCCTGCTGTCTTCTGACGCCTCAGCTGTCCGGGGAGCCGGAGGTGGGAACGCCGATCGGAGCCGAGAACGCCATAGATGAAGTGGCGAAATATCTGTCGGATCTGGAGGAACAGGAAAAGGCCCCCAAAAGGAAGATTCTTCTGGTAGATGATTCCGTGACGGTACGACAGATGCTGTATGAACTGCTGAGCGAGGAATATGAGGTGGAAATGGTGGAATCGGGCGTGGCGGCGATCCGGGCCGTGACCCTGAATAAGCCGGATCTGATTCTTCTGGACTATGACATGCCGATCTGCAACGGAAAGCAGACGCTGGAATTTTTGCGCTCGGAAGAGTTTTCCAAAGATATTCCGGTTATTTTCCTGACTTCGAGAAGCGATTCGGATACCGTGACCGGCGTGCTGTCCTTAAAGCCCGCCGGATATATGCTGAAAAGCTTAAAACAGAAGGATATTAAAAAGCGGGTTGACGATTTCTTCGCGTCGTAAGAAGTTTTTGAATGCATTTTTGAATGTTGTTTCATTTCCATATTGACGAATGACAAAAATGTGCTATAATAGCCTTATGTTATGCGTTATGAATAACCCGTGCAGTTGTACCGGTGCGCAATTTTACAACTGAAGGGAGGTTAGGTGTGAGCTATGTCAAACGTAATCGTTAAAGATAATGAAAGTTTAGACAGCGCTTTACGCAGATTCAAAAGAAACTGCGCGAAGGCTGGTATCCAGCAGGAGATTCGTAAAAGAGAGCATTACGAGAAGCCCAGCGTAAGACGTAAGAAAAAGTCCGAAGCTGCAAGAAAACGCAAATACAACTAAGAATCATGAAGTAAGTATGCGGCAGGCCACAGGGAAAGGGATTTTCCTGCGGCCTTTTCACGTCTGCGAACCGTACGGGAAGAGAGCAGAGCAGAAAGCCAGGGAGCGGCTTGAACATAAGACGGCGAAGGAAGAGGAGAGAATGAATAAGAGATACTTGTATGCTGTGCTGGTCATAGCTGTTATGATATCTGTGTTCCTGATGCGTTATGATACCTATTTGTCAGGCGACGAGATTGTTACGTATGGTATGGCGAACAGTTCTTCCGGAGGCTGGATGTTATCGACGGGAAGAGTCGCGGCCTATTTGGAGAATGAGATTATAGGCGACTCTCTGGCAGACACGGGGCGTCATCTGGTTCAGCTGGCCGGCGATGTGGTAAAGAATAAGAGACAGGCCGCTTATTTCAGTTATCCCCGACCGTCGGAATCCGGCTGGTATGACGGAGAAGAGATTCGGAACTGGTTTCATGTGACGCCGGCCGACAGGTTTACCTTTGGAAGGGTATATCTGAACGCCATGGGCGACGATGCGAATACATTTCTCTATTACTGCCTTGTACATCTGGTTTCTTCCATATTTCCGGCTATCAGCGCGGCAAAATGGAGCGCTTTTATCGTCAATATCATCTGCCTGCTGATCAGTATTGTGCTGCTGTATCGTATTTGCGGCGTCTTTACGGATACTGAAACGCATAAATTGCTGGTGTGCCTGATTTATATATTTTCCGTGGGCTGTCTGTTCCTGACGACTTATCTGAGAGCCTATATGCTGATTACCGCAATACATCTGGCGCTGCTGTTATTACATCTTCGCCTATATGAATCGATCAGGAAGCAGGATTTCCGGAGATTCAGGCAGCGTATCGTTATGCTGATTGCGCTGTATCCGATCGGCTATGTATCCCACTACACCACGGGATTGTGGGGGGTGACTCTGGGGCTTATGACGATTGTATACATCATGGGTCATACGGGCCGGGCGGAGCGGAAGCGTTATCTAACAATCTATATTTTATCGGGGGCGGCCGCCGTTATTCTGGGCATTCTGCTGGATCCGGTTTCTCTGCCCGGTCTGCTCACAAAGCTTTCCGGTACTGACGCAGATCTGCTGACCAGCGTCAGAGTAACGGCTGACAGCGCCGTGGTCAATCTTTTTGGCAGCAAAAGGACCTGTATACTTGTAATCCTGTTGCTGCTGGCCGAATGGTTCCGGCATAAAAAGACAGGGGATCACGGAGAATCTATCCGGCAGGACAGGGTATTGCCATTGTATGTGCTGGGAGCGGTTCTTGGAGGATACTGCGTTTTTGTTGCGCTGGTGATGAAGGGGGCTTATTTTAAAACGATCTATCCTCTGCTGTGTATGACGATAGTACTGGGATTATGCGGTATGTACGGCGGTTTATTCAGCAGACGAAAGCTGGCGCGGTGCATCGTTTATCTGGGCGCGGCCGCTTATATATACGGTAATGTGACGTTTATGTTTGCTTCTAAAGACGACGAGAGAAAGAAGATCGTCGATGTGGGAGCCGCGCTGGAAGCGGCAGATACGGACGAACTGGTTTTTCTGCGCGGCCACGCCCAGGGCTACGAGTATTTTCAGTTGCTGCCGGGGCGGTATGATCAGGTATTGTTTATTACGACGACAGACGACGCGATGGGAGATTTCGTGTCGGAAAGCGACCTGAAGCAGGGGCGTCAGTATACGGCGCTGGTCACAAATGGCGAAAACATTAAGGAAGATTTTGAAGCGGCCGTGAAAGAAAATCCTTATCTGGATACGATAGAAACCGTTTACACAGGCGGAGAAGTGTCTGTTTTGAAATTGAATATGAAGTGATACTGACATACTGAAAAATGATTGGAAATATTTTGGGAGGATGTCATGAACCCGGTGCACCGCGACATATTCAGGGCCATCCATGAAGGAAAATGGCTGACAATCGAATACCGCAACAGGCAGGAGCAGGTGACCCGGCACTGGATCGGGATTCACAGCCTGGACATAAGGCGGCGCTCCCTGTCCGTGGAGGGCTTCCATCTGGGGCTGTATACGCTGGAAATCTATGATCGTATCTATATCGATTCGATTCTTTCCTCCCGGGCCAGGGAGCAGCTGATTGTGCTGGTCAGCGAGAAAAATCTGGAGCGGCTCCATCAGCAGGAAGGGGAGGACGATCTGTATGATCTGGTCCGCTATGTGCGCTCCAACGGCGCCTCTAAGGTGGCATCCAAGCCTGCCCGTTCCAGGGCGCTGGGAATCAAGTCCTTCAGCACAAAGACGGAGGAAGCCTTTTTGCGGAATCTGACACATGCATTGGAGAATATCTGGCTGTCCCAGAGCCGGTTTACGGTGGAAAAGGAGGTGGCCGTCTCCCAGGTATTTGAGGACAATGTGAATTACAGCGATTTGTTTTATTCCGGCAGATTTGATTTCGTGGTTTATGAGCAAATCGGCGACGGGAAGTATCCGGCGCTGGTGATCGAACTGGATGGCAAGGAGCATTTTGAGGACGAGGTGGTGATGGCCAGGGACAGAAAAAAACAGGAAATCTGCCATGCCCACCAGATGGAACTGATCCGGGTGGAAAATACGTATGCGAGACGGTATCAGCACATGAAGAGGATATTGGAGGCGTATTTTAAGATGATGCACTGAAGTGGCGTTCTGGTTGTTCGGGAGGGAGGGTCATTCCCCCTCCCGAATCCCCTGAATATCCGGCACGGATACCATGGAATAGTTGGTGTGGTAAATCACAAAGCCGGGCTTTGCGCCGCTTACCTTTTTCACATGCTTGCGCTGAATGTAATCGATCTCTACCTTGTCTCCGCCCCTTCCTTTGGAATAGTAGGCCGCCAGACGTCCGGCTTCCTCGAAGGCGCGGTCCGGCAGCTCCTGGCCCTTTGTCTGGACGATGACATGGGAGCCGGGGATGCCTTTGGCGTGGAACCACCAGTCGTTGCCCTGGGCCACTTTAAAGGTCAGTTCTTCGTTCTGATAATTATTCTTTCCTATATATATATGGAAGCCGTCGGAGGAAATGTAGTGGAAAGGTTTGCTTTTGCTCTTTCCCTTTTTTTCTTTCGGCCCCCGTTTTTTAATATAGCCGAACTCCCGCATTTCCTCCTTGATCTCCGCCAGATCCGCCTCGGTCATGGCGATGTCGAGGGACTGGGCGATAGATTCCAGGTGTTCGATTTCCTCCCTGGTTTCCACAAGCAGGGTGGACAGGGCCTCATAGGTACGTTTCAGCTTGTTATACCGGTCGAAATATTTCTGCGCGTTTTCCTTTGCGGACAGCGTTTCGTCAAGGGGGATCTCAATCTCCTCGTTCGTATAATAATTCAGCGCCTTTAAAGAGCGCTCGCCGCCCTGTAAGGAATAGCCGTAGGTGTTTAACAGCTCGCCGTAGACGCGGTACTTATCCCTCTTTTCGGTATCTTTCATCTGCTTTTCCTGCAGCTCCAGCTTCTTGACATTTCGCTCCAAAAGGGTCTGAATAATCCGGCGCAGGTCCGCGGATTTCTGCCGGCTTCTGGTAACGGCATTTTTCTCGGCGTAGTAGGTTTCCAGCACCAGACTGACGGAAGGAAACTTGCGGATCTCACAGTCCTCATAGCAGCTGCTGGGCAGGACCGTAAATTCGGTCGGTTCGCCTTTCTGATAGATGATGGCCGGGGCGAAGCGTCCCTCGGCGATATCCTCAAAATAGTAGGAAAAGGTGCGGAACAGATGGGTCTGCTCCAGCGGGTTTAATGTGTTGGCCGGCTGCGCGGAATCCAAAGAGGCCCGGCAGCAGATTTCCAGGGCGGCGGCGGGGCTGACTCCGGTAAAGTGCCCGTACAGCGCCTTGTACAGCGGCTGGGGCGCATTGGTCAGAAAAGGGATAAAATTCTCTTCCACTGCCAGCAGGGGATTCTCTTTTTCCACGGTGCGGGTGATAAAATAATCCCGTCCCGGCAGCACCTCCCTGACCGAGCTGACCTGGGCGGATACGTGTTTGATGCTGTCGATGATTTTATAACCCTCGTCGCAGAAAATAATATTGCTGTGCTTTCCCATCAGCTCCACGATCAGATGCTTCCGGCACAGATCGCCCAGATCGTCCAGATGCTCCAGCGTAAAGTCGATGATCCGCTCAAAATCCGGCTGAACCACGGATACGATCCGGGCCGTGCCGATATGCTTGCGCAGCAGCATACAGAAATTGGGAGCGGTCATGGGACTTGTCTTGTTTTTATCGGTGAAATAGATGAGAGGGAGACTTGCGTTGGCCGAGATCAGCAGCCGGGAGGTATCCCGCTCTTTTTTCAGCGTAAGCATCAGCTCATCCGGCTCCGGCTGGGCGATTTTTGCGATCCGCCCGCTTTCCGCCTTTTCCTTAAGTTCCTTTACCATACATGCGATTACGGTTCCGTCAAATGCCATAGTGTTTGTCCTTTTTATTTTCTAAACTTCTCTATTTTGCACTGATGCCTTCTGTTTCCGGCCTGTGCCTCTTTGTTATAGCTGATTCCCACCAGAAGAATCTCGCCGCCATATTCTTTGATGGCCTCCGGATACCGTTTGTCCCGAATTTGTTTGATGGCTCCCTGGGCGGAATGATTCCATAATTAATTGTTCGCTTTCCCGTACCCGCCTGATGGTATCGTCCCGTTTAACTCTCCGGATAGCCCTGGAAAATTCCAGGCGAATTTCTTCATTGGGAATATGCGCCGTCCGTGTCGTTTCGTCGTAGGACAGATAGCCCAGATGGATCAGCAGAGTCAGAACATCGTCCCTGTCTCTGAAAGTTACCAGGTCATTGGCAAAGCCATTAGTATCCACCTCTGCGCATGCGCCGCCCATCAGCTCCGCAGCTGTCTTGCCAAGTCCGTCAAAATCAAGACCGATATAACCCGGCAGACTTTCCGCCGCGGAGGTCTGGGTCCAGTAGGAATCAAAATCGTCATTGAGGATTGCTTTGATCACCGAATTAGGATTGTAGACAGATGGCAGATTCCGAAAAGAATAGCCGTCATACCACTGCTTCATCATAGGAAAATCTCTGTCATAATCTTTACAGAGTTTTTTTACTTCATCCTCTGTAAAACCTGCGTATTGCCCAAACTGTCGGGGCTTGACCATGGAGTACTCCTGAAAATCCGATATGGCCGACTGGGAACCGTCTTTTTTTATGGGCAGGATGCCGGTCATGTAAGCGGCCGCGAATGTTTTGGCTGTCATACCGCTGTTTTTAAACAGAGAGCGCAGGAATTCCAGATATCTTTTTTGTAATTTCGTGTCCCCGTTTGCTTCCCGGATTGGAGCATCCCACTCGTCGATGATCATGATAAACTTATTTCCCGCTGCTTTTGCGGCATTGGCCAGCGTTGCGGCGAACCCCTCTGCGGTTTTCAGCGTTGTGTATTGTTCGGACAGCTCGCGGATGACGTTTCTTTGGATATAAGGAATCAGATCGGTAACGGATGCTTCTCCGATTACTTCCGTCATATCCAGATAAATGACATCGTATCGGTTCAGATAATTCCGATAGTCATTTTCACGGGCGATCGCCAGGTCATCAAACAGTTCCGATGAATGACAGGTTTTGTCATAGTAAGCGCAGAGCATCTGCGCGGCAAAGGACTTTCCAAACCGGCGGGGCCTGCTGATACAGGTCAGACGTCTTGGTGTGTCGATTGTTTGATTAATCAGTTCGATCAGACCTGATTTGTCCACATAAATATCATTTCTGATATCGGCAAACCCGCTATTGCCAGGATTTAGATAATTTCCCATGATCTGATACCTTTCTATCTGTGGGCAGTATTTCGTTCTGATAGCTTTTATATATTATATCGGAAAAGCATCGGAAAAGCAAATTGATTATTATGCTAACTTATTTCCGCAGGTTGACTTGCCTGAAAGAATCACTTATAATGTAGGATAGCCGTGGTCTGCGGATGAAAATATTTTATTCCCGCGAGCAACGAGCCAAGTAGACGTGCTTGCACGGATATTTGGCGGCTGCAAAAACAGGCCGCAGGACGGATTAAGAGAAAATATTTGGCAGGAAGCTGCCAGATTGCCCGGATGGCGCGGGAAAGCGCGTCAGAAAGAGGAGGAAATGCTAAACAGTATGACTGGCTTTGGCCGGTGCGAGTGTTCCAACGACAAGTATAAGGTAACTGTGGAGATGAAAGCGGTAAATCACCGTTATTTTGATCTGAATATCAAAATGCCCCGCAAGTTTAACGCTTTCGAGTCGGCAGTCCGCACAGTGCTGAAGGAATACATCCAACGGGGAAAGGTGGATGTTTTTATTACCTATGAAGATTTTTCTGAGGAAACTGTTAATCTGAAATACAATGAATCCATCGCCCGGGAGTACATGGATATCTTCCGGCGGATGGAGGAGACTTTCGGATTTGACAGAGAGGTGAATGCCGTGGCGCTGGCCCGTATGCCGGAGGTGGTTACGATGGAGCAGCCGGAGGAGGATGAGGCGGTTCTTCTGGGTATTCTGCTGGAAGCGGTGCGGGGAAGCGCCATCAAGTTTGTGCGGGCCAGGCAGGCCGAGGGAGAGCAGCTGAAAACGGATCTGTCGGGGAAGCTGGAGCAGATGCTTTTATGGGTGGATGAGATTGAAAGGCGTTCGCCTGTGATTCTGGAAGAGTATAAGACCAGGCTGCGGGATAAGATCAGAGAAGTTCTTGAAGAAAGAGAGCTGGAGGAAGCCAGGGTTCTGACCGAGGTGACGATCTTTGCCGATAAGATCTGCGTGGACGAGGAGACGGTAAGGCTCAGGTCCCATATCGCTGCCATGAAGGAGGCGCTGTCGGCCGGCGGGCCGGTGGGCCGCAAGCTGGATTTCATTGCCCAGGAGATGAACCGGGAGGCGAACACCATTTTGTCAAAATCCAACGATATCGAGATTTCCTCCGTGGCCATCGATCTGAAAACGGAGATTGAAAAGGTCAGGGAGCAGGTACAGAATATAGAATAGATTGTTTTGCAGGGATGTGTTTCCACAGAATATGTGGAAGGCGGCAAAGTAAAGGAAACAAACGCGCAAGAAAATATGTGACGGAAAGAGGCGCAGCTTTGGGAAGACTCATTAATATCGGCTATGGGAATATGGTGAATTTTGATAAGATTGTTTCCGTGGTCAGTCCGGAATCGGCGCCGATCAAGCGGATGGTGCAGACCGCCAAAGACAAGGGGACGGCCATCGACGCCACCCAGGGGAGAAAAACCCAGGGAGTGATTATTACGGACTGTGATTATATCATTCTGTCGGCCCTTCTGCCCGAGACCATCGCCGGGCGGTGCAGGGGGAGAGAGGAGGTAGATTCGTTATGACGGAAAAAGGCGTGCTGACGGTGCTCTCCGGATTTTCAGGCACGGGGAAGGGAACTGTGGTTAAGGAGCTGCTTGGCCGGTATGAACAGTATGCCCTGTCGGTGTCGGCGACCACCAGGGCGCCCCGGGAGGGGGAGGTCCATGGACGAGAATACTATTTTCTGACCACGGAAGAATTTGAAAAGATGATCGGCGACGGCGCTTTTTATGAGTATGCCCGGTATGTGGATCATTATTACGGGACGCCCAGGGTTTTTGTGGAGGAACAGCTTCAAAAGGGAAAAGATGTGATTCTGGAGATCGAGATTCAGGGCGCTCTGGAGATTAAGAGACAGAATCCCGACTGCCTGCTGATTTTTCTGATTCCCCCTTCCGCGGAAGAATTAAAGGCCCGTCTGGCGGGCAGAGGCACGGAAAGCGAGGAAGTGATCATGGCAAGGCTGCGCAGAGCGGTGGATGAAGCCGAGGGCGTGGAAGCCTATGATTATATATTGGAGAATAATGACCTTGAGGAATGTGTGAACCGGCTGCACGGACTGATCAGGAGCGCCCATAACAGGGCGGAAGCAAAACTGGATCAGGTGAAAAGCATCCGGGAGGAACTGAAAGCAATGGTGAAAGGAGAGTAATGTTTTATGCTGCATCCATCTTATAATGACTTACTTGATACCATCAACCAGGATGTGGAGCCGGGAGAGGAACCCATCGTAAACAGCCGTTATTCTATCGTAATCGCCACGGCGAAAAGAGCGAGACAGCTGATCGGCGGCGATGAGCGGCTGGTAGGCGGAAGCACCAAAAAGCCTCTGTCCATCGCCGTGGAGGAAGTGGCGGAAGGTAAGGTGACTATCGTAGGCGAGGACGATATTGCGGAAGAAGAGATCGACGTATGACAGAGACGGAATACGGAGGGCGGCCGAAGATTCTGTTTATCTCTCTGGGCTGCGATAAAAACCTGGCTGATTCCGAGGCAATGCTGGGAATCCTGTCCGAACATGGATATTCCTTTACCGACGATGAGGCCGAAGCGGAGGTGATCGTGGTGAACACCTGCTGCTTTATCGGAGATGCCAAGGAGGAGAGCATTCAGACGATTCTGGAGATGGCCCGCTGGAAAAAAGAAGGGCGATGTAAGGCGCTGCTGGCTGCCGGCTGTCTGGCAGAACGGTACCGGGAGGAAATCCTGTCTGAGCTTCCTGAGCTTGACGGCATTCTGGGCACCACTGCTTATGACCAGATTATTCCCCTGATAGAGGAAGCACTGGAAGGGAAAAAGCCCCGCTATTTTCAGAGTGTGGACCGACTGGTGCCGGGACAGGCCGGGCGGGTAGTGACCACCGGGGGGCATTATGCTTATCTGAAAATCGCCGAGGGCTGCGACAAGCACTGTACCTACTGTGTGATTCCGAAGGTGCGGGGAAACTACAGGAGCGTTCCGATGGAACAGCTGCTCGATGAGGCCCGCACGCTGGCGGAAAAAGGGGTGCGTGAGCTGATTCTGGTAGCCCAGGAAACGACGGTTTACGGCGTCGATCTGTATGGAAGAAAAATGCTTCCTGAACTGCTGCGGGAGCTGGTAAAGATCCCCGGCATTTACTGGCTCAGACTGCTGTACTGTTATCCGGAGGAGATTACCGATGCGCTGATCGAGGTGATTGCCGCGGAAGAAAAAATCTGTCATTACCTGGATATGCCCATCCAGCATGCCAGCGATTCTGTATTAAAAAGGATGGGGCGTAAAACCAGCCGCCAGGGGCTTCTGGACATCATTGAAAAGCTGCGGCAGAGGATTCCGGATATTGCTCTGCGCACCACGCTGCTTGTGGGATTTCCAGGGGAGACGGAAGAAGACTTCGAGACACTGTATGAATTTGTGGATATGGTAGGTTTCGAGCGGCTGGGCGTGTTTCCCTATTCGCCTGAGGAGGATACTTCCGCGGTTTCCTGGCCGGACCAGATTCCGGAGGAGGAAAAAGAGCGCCGGAAGGAACGGCTGATGGAGCTGCAGCAGGAGATTGCCTTTGAGGCCGGCGGGGAGATGAAGGGGCGGGTCCTGACCGTGATGATTGAGGGGAAGGTGGCCGATGAGGCCGCTTATGTGGGCCGTACCTATATGGACGCTCCCGGCGTGGACGGATATATTTTTGTCCGGACCGGGGAGGCGCTTTTGACAGGCGATTTCGTGACCGTCAGGGTAACCGGGGCCGCGGATTATGATCTGATAGGAGAGATATATGATGAGTTCGATGAATCTGCCGAATAAGCTGACGATACTCCGGGTGATTATGATCCCCTTTTACGTGATTTTCCAGATGGGGTATCTGGGCGGCGAGGCTGCCAAATATGTGGCGCTGGCGCTGTTTATCATTGCCAGCCTGACGGACTTTCTTGACGGTAAGATCGCGAGAAAGTATAATCTTGTGACGAATTTTGGGAAATTTATGGACCCGCTGGCGGATAAGCTGCTGGTCAGCGCGGCGCTGATCTGTTTTATCGAGCTGGGCAGTCTGCCCGCCTGGTATGTGCTGATTATTATTTCCAGGGAATTTATTATCAGCGGCTTCCGGCTGGTGGCCTCCGACAAGGGCGTGGTGATCGCAGCAAGTTACTGGGGAAAGTTTAAGACCACATCTCAGATGATTATGGTGGTTCTGCTGATTCTGAATATCGACCATCCGGTTTTCAGGATGCTGACTCAGATTTTTGTCTGGATTGCCATGATTCTGACGCTGGTGTCACTGAGCGATTATCTGATGAAGAATAAGGATGTGCTGAAAGACTGAGAACAGCGGATGTGACAAAGCAGTTCCATATGGGAGGCTTTTATGACAGTAGAGATGATTTTTGTGGGAACCGAGCTTCTGCTTGGGAATATCGTGAACACCAACGGGCAGTTTCTGTCAGAGCAGTGCGCAGAGATCGGGCTGCCGGTGTATTATCAGACCGTGGTGGGGGACAATGAAGAACGGCTGTCGGCTGTGATCGAGACAGCGTTTTCCCGCAGCGATGTGGTGCTTTTGTGCGGCGGCCTTGGGCCGACAGAAGACGATCTGACAAAAGAGGTGTGTGCCCGGACGATGGGAATCCCTCTGACAGAACATCCTGAGGCACGGGCCGAGCTGGACGCCTTTATGAGCAGGCTGAACGTTGTAATTACCGAGAATAATTATAAGCAGGCCATGGCGCCGGTGGGGGCAGTCTATGCGGATCGGCTGCCGGATGAGAAGAAAGCAGGAGACGGCAGGGGCGGCAAAGGCGTTGAAAATGACGGCGGCGAAAACGAGGCGGACAGCGACGGCGAAGGCGGGAGCAAAAGCGTGGCTGCGGACCGCTGTCTGTTGCTGCGCAATCCCAACGGGACCGCGCCGGGCCTTTTGATGGAGAAAAATGGGAAGATGGCGATTTTGCTGCCCGGTCCGCCTAATGAGATGGAGCCTATGTTTTTGGAGCAGGCGAAGCCTTATCTGGTGAAAAGAAGCGGCCAGGTATTTCTTTCTGCCGTGGTGAAAATCTGCGGCGTAGGGGAAAGCTCCGTGGAGACCAGGGTGCTGGATCTGGTGGACAGTCAGACGAATCCGACCATCGCGACTTATGCGAAAACCGGCGAGGTGCATATCCGGGTCACAGCCAGCGGAAAAACCGGGGAGGAGGCCCAGAAGCTGATCAAGCCCTGTGTGAAGGAGCTGAAAAAACGGTTTGGGGACGACGTCTATACGGCCAAGCCGGAGGTGTCTCTGGAGATGGCTGTGGTGAAGCTGCTGAATAAATACGGTCTGACGATTGCGACGGCGGAATCCTGCACCGGAGGAATGGTGGCGGCACGGCTGGTCAGCGTTCCGGGGGTTTCGGATGTATTTTCCGAAGGGTTTGTCACCTATTCTAATAAGGCAAAACGAAAATTTCTGGATGTGAGCAAGACCACGCTGAAAAAATATACGGCGGTCAGCGCAGAGACGGCAAAAGAAATGGCCATCGGCGGCGTATTGGCCAACGACAGCGATATGTGCGTGTCTGTTACCGGGCTGGCAGGACCGGACGGGGCCACGCCGGAGATTCCTCTGGGCAGGGTTTATATCGGCTGCTGTCTGAAAGGGAAAACCGTGGTAAAGGAATACAATTTTACCGGAAGCCGGGAGAAGATCCGGGAGATGGCGGCGTCGGCGGCGTTGGATCTGGCCAGAAGATGTATTTTGGAGCAGTGCAAAGGAAAATAGGGATAAAATGGATTTCAGATGGTTTCAGCCATTGCATGTAAAAAATATTTCCGGAAAAAAAGCGGAGAAAGTCATTCGCAGGATCAGCCAGAATCATTTTGAAAAAAATGCCTGGCTGATCGTGCTGCCTTTTGGGGAGCATAACCTGTTTGATATTTATCCCGCTTATGTTTTTTTGCAGAAAGAGTTTCCCTCTTATCAGGCTGATGTGATCGGGCTGGCGAAAAGCAGAGGACATGCCGTGGAGCTGGCCGCGGAGCTGGTGCAGGAGGTGTATCAGGCCACGGGCGGCTTTGACACCAGGACATACTACCGGAGCAAGATGCAGTGGACGAACTGCAGGGAGGCCTGACGGATGCTTCATGGAATTCTGTTTATACTGAAAATCATAGGGATTCTGCTGCTGTCCGTGCTGGGGCTGATTCTTGCCGTGACGCTGCTGGTACTGCTGGCGCCGGTGAGATACCGCCTGAAGGCTTCGGTGCTGGAAAAAAATCCGGATGTGGACCTGCGGATTACCTGGCTGCTGCACCTGCTGTCCGTCAGGGCACGCTATCATCCCAAAGGAGGCCCCTTTGACCTGTCTGTCAGGATATTGGGAATCCGGCTGGGCGGAAGAAAAAAGAGCGGGGAAGACGGGGATGGAGACGAGGACGGTGAAATAAAGCTTCGGGACCGAGCCGAAGAAGGAACCGAACAGGAAGACAGCGACGACGAGTTTGGGGAAGAACAGTTGCTGGAGCTGTTGGAAAAGGGGCTGGAGGATACGGACGGTTTGCCGGAAGGAAATGCGGGAGCCGCGGAACCGGATGATACGTCGGCTGACCAGGGAAACGGAGCAGCGCAGGCTGACAGGTTAACGGCAGAGCCTGATGAAGAAGACTGGGAACGGCTGTTCGCCGAGAATGAAACGAATTCGGGAGCTTTTGATATGGGAAAAGCTTTTGGGACGGAAAAGGAAAAATTTTCCGCGACCGACAGGCTCAGGAAGATCATTGATAAAATAAGAAGCAGTTTTCAGGGGATTCCGGAAAAAGCGGAAAAGCTGAAACGGAGCGCAGAGAAGCTGGCGGAGAAGAAAAACAGCCTGGTGGAATTGATTCAGGATGCGGACAATCAGAGTCTGTTCCGGCTTTTATTAAAGCAGACCGGCGGCGTGTTCCGCCATATCCGGCCCAGGAAGCTGCGGCTGTATCTGCATTTTGGATTTACGGACCCGTCGCTGACCGGAAAGCTTTTGGGATACGCGTCGATATTTTACGCATACTATTATAAAACCGTGGACCTTGTGCCGGAATTTCAGACGGACACATTGATTTTGGAGGGAAATCTGTATGCGAAGGGACGCGTCCGGGCAGGAACGCTTCTGTGTAAGGGCGTTCGATTGCTGTTTAACAGAGGATGCCGGAAGATGATCAAACGAGTTTTGAAGAAATAGCATGAAATCGGAAGGGTTTGAACAGCTGCGGCAGCAAATGGGACAATGGCAATAGATGAAACGGAAGAGTGTTAAAACAATATTAATAATTCATATAGTCAGAGGATAACCGGGCAGGCAGTAGCGGAACTGAATCGACAGCGGAAGCCCGTACATGTCCCGGAAGGATTTGCGGACACTTTAGTGGCCGAAAATTCTTCCAGATTCAGGGGACATGGGAGGGCAGTAGCGGAACTATAAATAGGAGGGCATGATATGGCGGAAAATCAATTTTCATCGACAGTGGAATCTTTGTTTAAAGGAATGGAAAACTTCGTCACTACCAAGACGGTGGTCGGCGATCCGATTCAGCTTAAGGGGGCGGTGATTCTGCCTCTGGTGGACGTATCCTTCGGATGCGCGGCCGGAGCGAACAGTACAAATTCAAAAAACGGAGCCGGCGGCGGCCTGGGCGGCAAGATTACGCCGAGCGCGGTGCTGGTGCTTCAGAACGGTACGGCCAGACTGGTGAATATCAAGAATCAGGATACCGTTACAAAGCTATTGGATATGGTGCCTGATCTGGTGAATAAGTTTACCAAATCTTCCGATCAGGAAGAGATAACCGACGAAGAGATTATCAACGCGGTACAGAAGGACGAAGAAAAATAATGGAGGATGCTGCCATAACCATATCCTGCACGATTTGCCGGATATGAATGGGACAGGACGCCAATACATGAGATATGGATCTCTTGTGCGGGATGCGGAAAGAAAAGTTTTGACGGGGAAAAGATTAATGATTGGACGCCCCGGCGCATAGACTGTAATAACAGCATAAAAGGAGAAGCACAGGCGATGAAGCGAATCTGCGGCCTGATACTGTTTTGTTTCGGAGGGGGCATGGCGCTGATGCTGTTTCTCCCGAAGACGCTGACGACGCTGTGTTTTGTGATTGTGTGTCTGGTACTGGGTTATCAGTTATTTTGCGGCCCCTGTTAAAGCGATAAAAAGCCGTATGAAAAAATCCGCTAACTCTTGCGACAGTTATGCGGACTCTTTCATACGGCTTCTTAACATCTCTTAAGCTCTCTCAACTAAACCTGACTTTAAGCAGGATGTACATACATACATTTTTTTGGCAGCTCCGTTTACGTTCACCTTAACGGATTTTACGTTGCATCTCCACATTTTATTTGATCTTCTATGGGAGTGGCTCACGGCATTACCAAAATGAGCGCCTCTCTGACAAATAGCACATTTCGCCATCTTCGCACCTCCTTATATATAAGTTCCCTCAGATCGAAATGATCCCGCGGTCAATGGTATTGGACAGAAACAGACTGGCCCGCAACCTTACCTATCATATCAAATATTTCAGAGAATTGCAAGCATAAAAACAGCCCCGGGACAAAAAAATAGAAAATAACCTTCCCAAATCAGGGATTAGCGGTTATAATATTGACGAGTATATATGTTAAGGAAATAAATGCCTTGTTTTAAAAAGGCAGTATTCGGTAGTTTATAAAAACGGCAGCGGACCGTACAAGCCCCGGAAGGATTTACAGACGCTTTAGCGGCTGAAAATTCTTCCAGTTAAGGGGCTTGGAAGGGGAGTTGCGGAACTTTATTAGGAGGAATATGTATGAAGTGTCGGATCTACAATAAATTAGGGGAAGTCCTGATCGATACGGAAGTGATTGCCCGCTATGCGGGTTCCGTGGCCATCGAGTGTTTTGGAATCGTGGGGATGGCGGCGATCAGCATGAAGGACGGCCTGGTAAAGCTCCTGAAAAAGAACAGTCTGACACATGGCGTGAATGTAACCGTGGATAATAACCGGATCACCATCGATTTCCATGTGATCGTCGTATACGGCGTCAGCATTTCGGCCGTGGCGGATAATCTGATTGAAAACGTGAAGTATAAAGTCGAGCAGTTCACAGGCGCGCCCGTGGAGAAAATCAACATCTACGTTGAGGGCGTGCGGGTGATGGATTAGTTTTTAAGGAGGATACGAACCAGTGGCTGTCTATAAAATTGATGCTGATTTGCTGAAAAAAATGTTTCTGTCTGGCGCGAATAACCTGGATCTGAACAAAGAATGGATTAATGAACTGAATGTGTTCCCCGTTCCCGACGGCGATACGGGCACGAATATGACGATGACGATTATGTCCGCGGCGAGAGAGGTGCAGGCCATCGAGCAGCCTACGTTAGAGAATCTGGCCAAGGCCATCTCTTCCGGTTCCCTGCGGGGCGCACGGGGAAATTCTGGCGTGATTCTGTCTCAGCTTCTGAGAGGATTCACAAAGGCCATCAAAAAACAGGATGCCATCGATGTGCCTCTGATGGCGGATGCTTTCCAGAAGGCGGTGGAAACGGCTTACAAGGCGGTGATGAAACCGAAGGAAGGCACGATTCTGACCGTGGCGAAGGGAATGGCGGACAAGGCCATCGAGCTGCGGGAGGAAGTCGACGATCTGGATGAGGCTCTCCGTCAGATTATCGAATACGGTGACAAGGTGCTGGCCCATACGCCGGAGCTGCTTCCTGTGCTGAAGGAGGCCGGCGTGGTGGATTCCGGCGGCCAGGGGCTGATGCAGGCCATGAAGGGCGCATACAGCGCCATGACCGGAAAAGAGATTGCTCCGGCCCAGGGAGGAGAAGCCCTTTCCGCCGGTTCGGGAGCAGGGGCGACTGGCAGCAGAGAGGCGTTTGAAGGTCAGGGACAGTCCGGGCTTGCGGATTTTGATATTAAATTTGGTTACTGCACGGAATTTATCATTAACCTGGAAAAAGAGATGGAGGACAGCGAGGAACAGGCGTTCAAGCAATATCTGGAGTCCATCGGCGATTCGATCGTGCTGGTGGCCGATGAGGAAATCGTGAAAGTACATGTGCATACCAATGATCCCGGTCTGGCCATTCAGAAGGCGCTGACCTACGGCTCCCTGTCCCGCATGAAGATTGACAATATGCGGGAGGAGCATCAGGAAAAACTGATCAAGGATGCCGGTCGTCTGGCCGCGGAGCAGAAAGCGGCGGAGGAAACAAGGACGGCAGAAAAGCCGACGGAGCCGAGAAAGCCCTATGGGTTTGTGGCAGTTTCCGTGGGCGAGGGTATGGACGCCATATTCCGTGATCTGGGTGTGGACTGCCTGATCACCGGCGGACAGACCATGAATCCCAGCACCGAGGATATGCTGAACGCCATCAATCAGGTAAATGCGGACACGGTATTTGTCCTTCCGAATAATAAAAATATTATTCTGGCGGCTCAGCAGGCCCAGTCTCTGACAGAGGATAAGGAAGTGATCGTGGTTCCCACCAAGACCGTGCCCCAGGGAATTTCCGCCATTATCGGATTTTCTCCGGACCGGAGCGCAGAGGAAAATGCCAGGGAGATGGAGGAGGAGCTGAGTCTGGTGAAAACAGGCCAGGTCACTTATGCCGTGCGGGATACGGCCATCGACGGCAAGGAAATCCATGCGGGGGATATTATGGGCCTGGACGACCACACCATCGCGGCGGTGGGAAATGACGTGACGGGCACGGCGCTGGAGCTTCTTTCTTCCATGGTGGACGAGGATTCGGAGCTGATTACGATTTATTACGGCAGCGATCTGGAAGAAGGGGATGCGCAAGCATTTTATGAGAAGGTGCAGGAGGCTTACTCCGCCTGTGACGTGGAGCTGCAGAATGGCGGACAGCCAATCTATTATTATGTGATTTCGGTGGAATAAAAGTGTGGCAGGGGAGGTGAGCATATGTCCGCATCTGGGCCGGGCGCTCCCTTGACGGCGCTGAAAGGAATTGGGGAGAAGACGGCGGCGTTGTTCGGGAAGCTGAATCTTGCGACGGTGGAGGATTTGCTGTCTTTTTACCCGAGAGCCTACGAAGCCTATGAGCCTCCGGCATATGCCGGTCAGCTGGAAGAGGGAAAGGTACAGGCCGTGCGGCTGCAGATCGGCGGCGATGTGACCGTAACCTGGGTGAAAAAGATGCAGATCATCAGAGCGACCGGCCGGGATATGACCGGGGCGGTGAAGCTGTGCTGGTTCAACATGCCTTATCTGAAAACCACCTTAAAGCCGGGAAGCGTCTATGTATTCCGGGGAAAAGCAGTGCGGGGGCGGTCCGGATATTCCATGGATCAGCCCCAGATGTACGCGCCGGACAGCTATGAAGCGCTGCAGGGGCAGCTGCGGCCGGTATATCCCATGACAAAGGGGCTTACCTCAAAAACCATTGGCCAGGCCGTAAGTCAGGCGCTTAAGGCCATGCCTGTCCGGAAAGATCCTCTGCCGGGCTGGGTCAGGGAGAAATACAGGCTGGCGGAATATAATTTCGCTCTCCGGCAGATTCATTTTCCCGACGACGAAAACAGTCTGGTTTTGGCAAGACGCAGGCTGGTATTTGACGAATTTTTCTTTTTTATCCTCCGCGTACAGCAGTTAAAAGAAAACCGCGTGAAGAAACTGAATTCCTTTTCCATGACAGGCAGCGAATATGTGGAGCGTGTGCTTGACAGGCTTTCCTATCAGCTGACAGGGGCTCAGCAGAGGACCCTTCGGGAAGTGTTTACGGACATGGAAGGGGAAGGAGTGATGAACCGGCTGATACAGGGCGATGTGGGTTCCGGAAAAACCATTATCGCCTTTTTGGCGTTGCTGAAAGCGGCGGAGCACGGGTATCAGGGGGCGGTGATGGCGCCCACGGAAGTACTGGCCAAACAGCATGACCAGGCCTTTCGGGAGCTGCTAGCCGGAAATGAGATTCCGCTGCGGGTGGAATTGCTGACCGGCTCGATGACGGCGAAGGAAAAGCGGCTGGCGTATGAGCGGATTAAAAACCATGAGGCGGATATTGTGGTGGGCACCCATGCGCTGATTCAGCAGGGCGTGGAGTATGCCGATCTGGCGCTGGTGGTGACAGACGAGCAGCATCGTTTTGGCGTTCACCAGAGGGAAAGTCTGGGAGAAAAAGGGAAAGGGCAGGAGAACGGAAAAGACCCTCATACGCTGGTGATGAGCGCCACGCCCATTCCCAGGACATTGGCGATTATTCTGTATGGAGATTTGGATATCTCGGTGATCGATGAACTGCCCTCCACCCGGCTGCCGATCAAAAACTGTGTGGTAGGCCCGGACAAGCTGCCGAATACCTATGAATTTTTGCGTAAGCAGGCGGAGCGGGGGCGGCAGGCCTATGTGATCTGCGCCATGGTGGAGGAGAGCGAGGCCATGGAGGCGGAGAATGTGACCGACTATGTGAAAACAGTGCGGAATCATCTGCCGGAGGGGATTACCGTGGCCTGCCTGCATGGCAAAATGAAGCCGAAGGAAAAGAACCAGATTATGGAGGATTTTGCCGCAGGAAAAATTCAGGTGCTGGTGTCCACCACCGTGGTAGAAGTGGGAATCAACGTGCCCAATGCCACCGTCATGGTAATCGAGAATGCCGAGCGGTTCGGCCTGGCCCAGCTTCACCAGCTGCGGGGCCGGGTGGGGCGGGGAAGCCATCAGTCTTATTGTATTTTTATCAACCGCTCCGGGTCGAAGGCCAGCGAGAAGCGGCTGGATATTTTGAATCATTCTAATGACGGTTTTTTTATTGCTTCCGAGGATCTGAAACTGCGGGGGCCGGGGGATTTCTTCGGCGTGCGGCAGAGCGGCGTGATGGAGTTTCAGATCGGGGATATCTTTTCGGATTCCAATGTGCTGAAAGACGCTTCCGAGGCCGCGGCACTTTTGCTGACAGAGGACCCCGGGCTGGAACAGCCGGAGCATGGGGAGCTGCGCAGGATGATGGAATTGGATCGGGAGAGGATCAGGCAGGATATCAGTTTATAGAATGGGAAGGGGAGTTGCGGAACTATAATATAGAAAGGAGGCTGGTATGAGCAATCACAAAGGGTGTCTGGATTTCCTTTTGGAAAGATTCAAAATAGAAAGAGAAAAATTTGACAGATCAGGCGTGTACGCATATACGCAGCGTTTACTTGCCTATAATTCAAATAAGATCGAAGGGAGTACGCTGACTGAGGAGCAGACGGCCTCATTGTTCGACCATGGAACTTTGCCGAAATCGGATGACTATTACAGGGCAAAAGATGTGGAAGAAATGAACGGTCATTTTTTGATGTTCAACAAAATGCTGGATACTTTAGATCAGAAGTTATGTCCGGTGCTGATCAAGCAATTTCATTATGAACTGAAGTCCGGCGTGTTTGAGGATCGGGCAAATGGATATGCGATTGGCGAATATAAAAGGCGTCCTAATATGATTGGGATGTACCAGACTGTCAGATCTGAGCATGTCGATCAGGAAATGTGTTTATTAATGGACTGGTATGGCAGTCAGAAAATAAATATTTCCGTATTAGCCGAATTTCATGCCAGATATGAGAGTATTCATCCGTTTCAGGATGCAAATGGCAGGACAGGCAGATTGATTCTTTTCAGGGAGTGTCTGAAAAACCATATTGTACCGGTTGTGATCGAAGATGCGAACAGAAATGAATATCTGGACACATTGAAAGAATACAGAGAAGAAAAGTGCCTGAATAAATTAATCAGTTTGTTCGAAAAGGAGCAGCAGTTTTATTTGGAGAAATGCGAATATTTTATGTAATATTTGGAGAGGTTGTTCGTTTAGTTATAGTTAGATGTATATTTACTGTGAGCAGAGTGGAAGAAAAATAGATGCTGCAAATACTGAAAAATGCTTTTTGCTTTATGAGAAATCAGCAAGGGGGATGGAAGCGAATGCAAATCATAATTAAATGATCTGATATGAAGAGAGTGAAACTGGATTATATATGGAAGGAATGGAGGTCCTATGGAGAACAGTTATCGTTTTTTCAGTAATAAGGCATGCAAATATTTCCCCTGTCATGAGGATATGAAGGGGAAGGATTTTAACTGTCTGTTTTGTTACTGCCCGATGAACAGTCTGGAGAACTGTCTGGGCAGGCCGGTGTATTTTAAGAATAAGGAAGGGAAGCTGATGAAGGATTGTACCGGATGCAGCTATCCCCATGATCCGGCGCATTATGACGCGATTATGGAATTTTTGAAGAAGAATCCGCCGTCGGTGAAGAAGGAAGGGGATGTGTAGGCTTCAAACAGGCTATGGAGGAGCTGCTTCCGATTGCAGGGATGATCGCTCGATAGGAGTTGGGTGGATGAGGGGAAGCCGCGATTTTACGATCCGGCGAAATATTACTATTATTAAAGAATTCGGGTGTCAAAAGGTCTGAATTTCCCTTGCAGGCCAATTTCTCCAATCTTGCACAACAATATCTATCAACGATGCGCCGCATCGCCTCAAGATATTGTGGCACAATCTTGAAAAAATTTGCTCTGCAATGAAAATGGACCTTTTGACACCCGAATCATTAAAGGAAACAGCGCCGCAGGAAAACACAGGATAGACGGTTGAAATATACGAAGCGAAAATTGAATAAAGCATATCTCCAGGAAGATGTTTCGCAGAAGATCGTCAGCCAGATAATTGGAACCGCACTGTAAACAGATTTTCCGGAATGTCAGCCTCCCCCTTTGCATATACTGTTATCAGCATATATGGAAGGGGTTTTTCTATGGAGCCATTCAATGTTTATAAAGACATACAGCTGCGTACCGGCGGCGATATTTACATAGGTGTGGTGGGGCCGGTGCGTACCGGCAAGTCCACTTTTATCAAGCGTTTCATGAACCTGATGGTGCTGCCCAATATGGAGGATGTCCATGACCGGGAGCGGACGAAGGATGAGCTGCCCCAGAGCGCGGGTGGCAAGACGATTATGACCACAGAGCCAAAATTTATCCCGAAGGAGGCCGCCCAGATTTCCATCAGCCCCGACGTGGAAGTCAATATGCGTCTGATCGACTGTGTGGGATACATGGTGGAAGGGGCCGCCGGTCATATCGAAAATGACGAGGAGCGGCTGGTGAAAACGCCCTGGTTTGACTATGAGATTCCCTTTACCCAGGCGGCGGAGATCGGTACAAAGAAGGTGATCAACGATCATTCCACCATCGGCGTGGTTGTGACCACCGACGGCAGCTTTTCGGAAATTTCGCGTGAGGCCTATGAGAAGGCCGAGGACAAAACGATACAGGAGCTGAAAAAGCTGGGAAAGCCTTTCGTGGTGCTGTTAAATTCCAGCCGTCCTTACTCGGAAGAAACCGGTCAGCTGTGCAACGAGCTGACCCAGAGATATCAGGTGGCCGTGCTGCCTGTCAACTGTGAACAGCTGAAAAAGGATGATATCTGCCATATTATGGAAGAGGTGCTGAAAGGATTCCCTGTGTCCCAGGTAGATTTCCATATTCCCAAATGGCTGGAGCTTCTGCCTGCCACCCATTGGCTGAAGGAAAAGGTAATGGAGATGGCCATGGGCGTTATCAATAAGATTACATATATGCGGGATGCGGACCCGATTAATATTGTTACGGATCTGGAAGAGGTTCAGGAGGTGAAGATCGACAGAAAGGATCTGTCATGCGGCAGGGTATCCCTCCGGGTGGATATGAAGCCCTCTCTCTATTACAATATGATCTCCGAATATACGGGCATCCCGGTGGCGGGGGAATATCAGCTTCTGAAGACGCTGAAAGATTTCTCCCAGCTGAAGGACTCCTACTCCAAGGTGCAGAATGCCATGGAATCGGTGCGCTACAAGGGCTACGGGGTGGTGATCCCCGACCGGGAGGAGATCGTACTGGATGAGCCGTCGGTGATTAAACACGGCAATAAATTCGGCGTGAAGATGCGGGCGGAGGCGCCGTCGATCCATCTGATGCAGTCGGTGATAGAGACGGAGATCGCGCCGATTGTGGGCAGCGAGCAGCAGGCCCAGGATCTGATTCAGTATATCAAGGGCCAGTCCGCCGAGGAAAACGGCATCTGGGAGGCCAATATTTTCGGCAAGTCCATCGAGCAGATCGTGGAGGACGGCATCCAGGCCAAGGTGGCCCAGATGACCGACGACTGCCAGCAGAAGCTGCAGGATGCCATTAAAAAGGTGATTAATGACAGCAATGGGGGGATGATCTGTATTATCATATAAGATATAATGGAAATGGTTTTTAAAAGTGCATACCCGGTATTAAAAAAGTCATGAAGGAATGTGATACCTCTAAAAGTAGACAGAGTAAATAACAATGTTTGCTTTGGAGGTATTTTTATGGCTGAATTACAGCGTATTTTTGTAATGAAGGGTAATGGAAGACAGAAAATATCCGGACGGAAAGGTGTCATTATCAGCTATTGCGAAAAGAGATGGAATCTCATTTCGAACCCTCCGCAAAATATTTGACAGAAAATTCCCTACAGGTTATAATAACATTAAAATTGTGCCGAAATATGTACAATCAGCGTAAGAGGTGATTAGATTTTGGAAGGGAAAGAAATTTCCAGAGCGGTGATCAAGCGTCTGCCCAGGTATCACCGGTATTTGGACGAGCTGATGGAGGCGGGAGTTGAGAGAATTTCATCAAGTGAGCTAAGCCACAGAATGCATGTGACGGCGTCTCAGATAAGGCAGGATCTGAACCATTTCGGCGGGTTCGGCCAGCAGGGTTACGGCTATAACGTAGAGTTTCTTTACAGGGAGATCAGCAAGATCCTGGGGCTGGACGCAGTGAAAAATATGATTATCATAGGCGGCGGAAATATCGGACAGGCGCTGGCGAATTTTGAGTCTTTTAAAAAGCGGGGTTTTGTCACGATCGGCATTTTTGACAATTCGCCCCAGGTCATCGGAAAGACGATCAGCGGCGTTCCGGTGATGGATATCGCCGAACTGGAACCGTTTATCGAAAGCCATGATGTGCGTATCGCGGTGCTGACCGTGCCCAAGGGCGTGGCGCCTCAGATCGCGGAGCGGGTGGTGTCCTGCGGGATTCGGGCGATCTGGAATTTTGCCCATACCGACCTGCATATCGGGGAAAAGGTCGTGATCGAGAATGTGCATCTGTCGGACAGTCTGATGCAGCTGTCCTACCGGCTGTCCGCCCTGCCTGAGACGGAGAATGGATGAGGCGTTTATGATACTGGGAGTCGGTATAGATATGATAGAAATTGCCCGTGTGGAAAAGGCATGTAAAAAGGATGCCTTTTTAAAACGATGCTACACGGAAGCGGAGATTCAAAACCTGCGGCATAACCCTGCCTCTTTGGCAGGGAATTTTGCTGTTAAGGAGGCTGTGGCGAAGGTGTTCGGCACAGGCTTCCGCGGGTTCGGGCCAGACAGCATCGAGGTGCTGCGGGACGAGCTGGGAAGGCCCTATGTGAATCTGTATAAAGGCGCGAAGGAGAAAGCGGACGAGCTGGGAATCGCCAGAATCCATGTGTCGATATCCAATACGAAGGAAACGGCGGTAGCTGTGGCGGTTGGAGAAGGGGCGGATGGAAATCATCAATAGTATGGGTATGAACAGAGTGAAATTTAACAGTGAAAACAAAACAGAATACGTGGTAAACGCCACGGAGATGAAAAATATCGACCGGTATTCGATGGAGACTCTGGGAATTCCGTCGCTGGCGCTGATGGAGCGGGCGGCTCTGGCCGTGACGGAGGAGATCGGGAAGCATGTGCCAAAGGAGAGGCTGTATGGAAAGCAGTCTCTGATTCTGTGCGGCATGGGCAATAACGGCGGGGACGGGCTGGCGGTTGCCAGAATGCTCCATATTCTGGGGGAAAGTCCGGTGATTTATATTACAGGCAGTCCGGAGCAGGGAACTGAGGCGTGGAAAACCCAGTATCAGATCGCGAAAAATCTGAAGCTTCCTTTTTGTACGCTGGAGGAAGCGGAGAAAATTGTAAAAGAGGACAGAGCAGGGCTGATAGTGGACGCCCTGTTTGGCATAGGATTAACGAGGGGGATTACAGGGGCGGCGGCCGAGGCCATCGGGCTGGCGAGCCAGAGCGGCGCTTACAGGGTGGCGGTGGATATCCCCAGCGGGATTTCGGCGGATACCGGACAGGTGTACGGGGTCGGGTTTCAGGCAGATCTGACCGTCACCTTCGGCAGCATGAAGATGGGCTGTCTGCTGTATCCGGGGGCGTATTACTGCGGGAAGGTGGTTACGGCCGGAATCGGATTTCCAAAGGAAGCCTATGACTTTGTAAAGCCCCGCTTTTTTACCGTAAGTATCGGTCAGTCGGATCGGGGAGCGGAGGCCGTCGGGAGACTGTCCTGTTTTCTTCCCCCTCGCCCGGCAGATTCCCACAAGGGCACGTTTGGAAAGCTGGCGGTGATCGCAGGTTCGGTGAATATGAGCGGAGCCGCCCTGCTGGCGGCGACGGCGGCCTACCGGACGGGTGCGGGGCTCGTGCGGATTGTCACGCCGGAGGAAAACAGGGAGATTTTGCAGATGGGCGTGCCGGAGGCGATTCTGACCACTTACAGCAGAGAAAATTTCTCAGTTGAACCGGTACTGGAGGCGGTCAGATGGGCCGACGCAGTGGTGATGGGACCCGGGATGGGGACGAACGGCTGCGCCCGGGCGATTGTTGCGGCGGTATTGGAGGAGAGCGGCCTGCCCATGGTACTGGATGCGGATGCGTTGCGGATGATCGGCGGCAGCGAGGCGCTGAAGCTGAAGCTTACCGACCGGCATGTGCTGACGCCTCATCCCGGGGAGATGGCGGCGCTGACCGGCCATGTCATGGAGGAGATCCGGCGTGATCCGGTGACGGAGGCCAGGGAGTTCAGTCATATTTATGAGACCAACTGTGTGCTTAAAGGGGCCAGAACTGTCGTGACCAGACGGGTGGGCAGGGACTATATCAATGTCACGGGCAATTCCGGGATGGCCACCGCAGGCTCCGGGGATGTGCTGAGCGGGATCATCGGCGGCCTGATGGCCCAGGGAGTGGAGCCCTTCGACGCCGCCTGGACCAGCGTAATGCTTCACGGCTGTGCCGGAGATCTGGCGGCCGCGAAGATGGGCGAGCGGGCGGTGATGGCCTCGGATCTTGCAAAGGCGCTGTCGTTGCTGTTTATTTAGAGATAAAAGAGCGGCGCCGGTTGACATTTGGAGAGCCAGACGATATACTGTCATATTAATATGGAAACTGAGGAAAGCGCTGAAATACAGACGCCCTGGTATACATCAGACAAATTCTGGAAATACTGTACATAAACAGACATTGTATTTTCGGAGTGTGATAACATGATCGTAAGACGAGGAGACGTGTATTACGCGGATCTCAGACCCGTCATCGGTTCGGAGCAGGGAGGAATCCGCCCTGTCCTGATTATTCAGAATAATATTGGAAACAAGCACAGTCCCACCGTGATCTGCGCAGCCATAACGTCAAAAATGAATAAGGCAAAGCTGCCGACCCATGTGGAGCTTCCCGTTCAGGAATGCAGCATGGCCAAAGATTCGGTCATTTTACTGGAACAGCTGCGCACCATAGACAAGAAGCGGCTGAAGGAGAAAATCTGCCATATCGACGGGGAACTTTTGGAGAAAGTAAACAATGCGCTGCTGGTCAGCCTGGAGCTCAATACATATATGTGACGGCCCGGAATGAAGAATCCGGCCGCCATATATACGCGGGACGCAAGAGTACCTTGAATCCGGACGAAATCGTCCTGCCCGACCGGGTATGGGTTAAGGGGTACTTAAATCCGGCAGCCGCTCAGAAGATGGAGGAATATTATGGGCGATCCCCATAGGCCGTGGATTTATCTGCTCATGGCCTGTCTGTTAATACTTACCGCCGTACTCACCGGCTTTGAACGCGCTTTGCAGTCTCTTGACAAGGCTTCTCTGGAAAAAGAGGAGCAGTCGGGGGAAGGGTCGGAAACCGTTGAGATTTTATTACATATTTTAAGGAATCCCAAGCGCTTTTACTGTGTGAGACAGACTGTTTCTGTCAGTCTGGGATTTGTGCTGTGCCTGATTCTGCCCATGTTTGACTTTAAGTGGCTCTGGCAGGAAATCCTGGCGGTGCTGGGATTGATGATTTTTTTCTATATGTTCTGTATCCTGCTTCCCGCTCATCTGAAAATCAGGGATGCCAGACAGCGGGCTGAATTTCTGATGGGGCCGGTTCGTCTTTTAATGACCGCGGCGGCGCCGGCGACCCTTCTGACGGACTGGATTGTCCATCTGCTTCTGCGTCTTGTGGGGATTACGCCCGACGAGGATGAGGACAATGTGACGGAGGAAGAGATTATCTCTATGGTGACGGAGGGGCACGAGCAGGGTGTGATCGAGGCCAGCGAGGCGGAGATGATCACCAATATTTTCGAGTACGGCGACAAAGAGGCCGGAGAGATTATGACCCACCGGACCGCCATCGTGGCCCTGAACGGGGACTGGAGTCTGGAAGAAGCCGTGGATTTTATGATGGAACAGAATGTCAGCCGCTTTCCCGTGTATCAGAATGACAATATCGACGATATCATCGGCATTCTGAATCTGAAGGACGCCATGTACCATTACCGGACGGGAAAGGAACAGGCTGTGCCGGTCCGGGACATCGAAGGGCTTTTGCGAAAAGCCTGGTTTATCCCGGAGACCAGGAAGATCAATGAGCTTTTAAAGCGTATGCAGTCGGAGAAAATCCAGCTGGTGATCGTGGTGGACGAGTACGGACAGGTGGCCGGACTGATCAGCATGGAGGATATCCTGGAGGAGATCGTGGGAAATATCCAGGATGAATATGATACGGACGAGGACTTTATCGTGGCGGAGGCGGACGGGTCTCTGACACTGGACGGGCTGACGCCTTTGGAGGAGCTGGAGGACGCGCTGGGGCTGTCCTTTGAGGAGGAAGAGTTCGGCACGTTAAACGGTCTGCTGATCTCCCTTCTGGGCCGGATTCCCTCGGAGGAGGAGCGGCCTGTGATCTGGTATAAGGGCTATGAGTTTTCCGTGCTGGAAATGGAGAATAAAACCATAGAGACTGTGCGGGCCGTGAAAAAAGAGGAGCCGTCCGGCGAGGAAGAGCAGGAAACCGCGGATGAGAAAAGTGTGGAAGCGCAGTGAAAAGACATTGACTAAATGGCCAAAGCGGCAGTAAGAGATCGACTACGGAAAAGATAACGGATAACGGAAGATATGGGACAGAGACGGTGGCGGAGCAGATCCGCCGCCGTTGCCATTGAGAAGGGCAAAATGCGGAAAGGATGGATAAAATGGGCGTGTTTCGCTCCATAACAGATACGTTTACGGATCGCGTATTTATGCGCAAGACCATGTATATCGCGCTGCCTGTGGCAATGCAGCAGCTTTTGAACACAGTGGTGAATATGATCGATACGCTGATGATCGGCCGGCTGGGGGAGATCAGCATTGCGGCCGTGGGGCTGGCGAATAAGGTGTTTTTTGTGTTTGCTTTGCTGGTGTTCGGCATTTCCAGCGGCGCAAGCGTTCTGGGCGCTCAGTTTTTCGGTGCCGGGGACAGGCCGAATGTGAAGCGGACGCTGGGGGTATCTCTGGTGATCGGGCTGGCAGGTTCCCTGCTGTTTGTCCTTTTTGTCAGGCTGTCTCCGGTGGGCGTGATGGGCATTTTTACGCCCAGTCCGGAGACAAAGGCCATTGGGGCGGCCTATCTGGCCATCGCCTGTATCAGCTATCCGTTTACGGCGGTAAGCACCATCTACGTATCGCTGCTGCGCTCGGTGAACCGGGTAAAAATCGCCGTGGCCAGCAGTGTGATGGCCATCTGTGTCAATGTGAGCCTGAACTACATTCTGATTTTCGGAAAACTGGGTATGCCGGCCATGGGCGTGGAGGGCGCGGCGCTGGCGACGCTGATCGCCAGAGTGATGGAGGCGGCAGTGATACTCGGCTATACATATTTCGGCCGGACGGAGCTGGCGGCCGGTTTCAGAGAGCTGCTGTCCCTGAACAGAGCGTTTCTGAAAAAATACGCGGACACCACCCTGCCGGTAATCGCCAATGAATTTATGTGGGGGCTTGGAACCACCATGTATTCCATGGCCTATGGAAGAATGGGCGACCTGGCCGTGGCCGCCATTACGGTGGCCCAGACCATACAGGATCTGGTGTTCGTGATGATCCACGGACTGGGCGCCGCCACCGCCGTGATTCTGGGAAATTCCATGGGGGCCGACCGGCTTTCCGAGGCGGAGGTTTATGCAAGGAAATTTATCGTGCTGCAGTTTGGAGTGTCTCTGGCGCTGGCTGCTTTCTGCCTGCTGATCAGAGGGCCGCTGATCGGATTTTACAATCTGACGCCGGAGGTGGCCCGGTCCGTCAGTCTCTGCCTGGTCGTGTTCAGTATGATTCTGATATTCAAGGTGTTCTGCAACGTGCAGATCGTGGGAATCTTGCGCAGCGGCGGCGACACCCGGTTCTGCCTGTTTGCCGACGTGACCTCCGTGTGGCTGATCGGCGTGCCGATGGCGTTTTTCGGCGGTCTTTATCTGAAGCTGCCGATTCATCTGGTCTATGCCATGGTATGTTTGGAGGAGGTTTATAAATCAGTGGTCTGCTTTTTCAGATACCGGCAGAAAAAATGGCTACGAAATCTGTCGGTGACAGAAGAATAGAAAGTAAAAAGAGGAAGCGTAAGCTGACGGAAAAGAAGGAGTCGTCTGTTTTCAGATGATTCCTTTTTTTCAAAAGTGTAAGATTTCCCCCTGTTCAAAACGGAGTATCAGGTGAAGGCCCGATAAAAGATATACCCGTGCGTATAAAAATTTGGGGAACAGCCGCGGGCTGTAACAAGCGTGGCGGTTAATTGCCCGGTCGGGCCGGAAACGGCGCCGTGATAAGATTATTTTTTTGAGGTAACTGTGATATGAAAGCGAATGAAAGCAATTTTGTGGAGCTGATCAGGAAGCGGCAGGAGGATGGCATTCTGTATGTGATCGACACCTATGGCGGCCTGCTGAAATCCATTGTCAGGAAACGGCTGTTTACCTGGCCGGACCGGATCGACGAGTGTATGAATGACATTTTCTTAGGCATCTGGCAGAATATCGACAGCTTTGACGAGAAAAAGGGCAGTTTTGCCGGCTGGGCCGCAGGGGTGGCGAGACTGGAAGCCATCGACGTTTTGCGGCGGATACGGAGGGAGCCCTGTTCCGTCTCATTGGAAGACATGGAGGCGGAAATCCCTGCGGAGGACCCCGGGCTTTTTGCTCTGGCGAAGCAGGAGCTTTCAAGGGAAACGGAAGAAATGTTAAACTGTCTGCCGCCGAAGGACCGGGAATTGTTCCGCCGGATCTTTATGGAGGAGGAAACGCCGGAGGACGCGGGAAGAGCGCTTGGAATCAGCAGGGACAATGTATATGTGCGGATATTCCGAGGAAAGAAAAGGATTCGCGGTAAATTCGGAGAAAGGAGAAGGGTATGAGCATGAAGAAAGAAGCCTATCGTCTGGCCAATGAGATTGGAGCAGGGCAGGAGATCGACGCGGAATGCCTGATGGACGGCGCGGAGGATATGGACATGGAAAAATACCGGACGGCAGTTTTAGGAAGCATCAGGAGGGAAAAGAAGATGAGAAAGAAAAAATATTATGGTTTGGCGGTGGCGGCCTGCGCGGCCTGTGCGGTTCTTGTGGGTACGGCGGCATTTGGCGACCAGGTACACGCAGCGATCCGGCAGATCAGCTGGAGTATCGGAAACGCGCTGGGGATTTCCGCAGACCTGGAAAAATACCGGGAGGTGGTGAATACCTCCGTGTCAGATCAAGGCTATGTGATTACCCTGCAGGAGGCGGTGGTTTCCGAGGATAAGCTGGTAGTCAATTACACCATCCGGAGGGAGGACGGCCAGTCCATGGGCGATGAAATCCTTGTTCCCAACGGCACGCTGTATATCAACGGCAAGGCGGTGCATGGCGGCGCGGGCGGAAGCGCCGGGTTTATCGATGAGGAGCAGAAAATAATTGGAGAGGTGGACGACTATCATATTTCCGGAGACGTGGATCTGACCCAGGAGAACGAGTATGTTCTGTCTTTTGATGCCATTGGCAATGAAAATGAAATTAAAGGAAAATGGGAATTTGCCTTTACCGCCGCCGGCGCCGATCTGATCGCGGATACCGTGCGAGCGGAGATCGAAAAGGATTTCCAGCTGCCGGACGGCACGACGGTGACGCTGCATGAGTTTACCAGCAATCAGCTGGAACAGCGGATTACTTTCAGCCAGTCGGCAGGCACCAGGTATCTGCTCATGGTGATGGCCGAGGACCAGAATGGGCATCAGGCGGAATTTGGAACCAGAACGATTGACGAAAACGCAGGCTATATGCAGAATGAGGACATCGTTTTAGACGGACGTGTGGACGACACGGCAGGCCCTCTGACCCTGACGCTGTTTGCCGTAGAGCTGCCCGAGGAGAACGGCCGGATCTCCGACGATTATGTGCAGATCGGGGAGCCGTTCGAGCTGGGGATCTGATGTTGGTGGTGTGAAGGAAGAAGAATTAATGTTCACGGTGAAAAGGCTGTCGACACAATTCCCCTCTTGCGAGAGATAGTGGAATATCTGAAAGCGGCGGGAAATTACGGGCCGGCAATGGAGGCGCTGAAAAGTTACAAGAAAAGCCTGTTTGGCGTATGGCGGCGGAGATAGCGCCGTTTTAAAGGCGCCGGAACATTTCACAGCGTTTAGAGAATCGTTGGCGGCAAACAGATTGTTCGGATGTTTTGAGCGTGCTAAAATCAAGGTTCACAGGAAAACCGCATAGATGAAACAGAACGGGACTGTGAACCGGAATGACAGGAGTCAGTAAATTGAAGGAGCGCCGCTATGAAAAAGAAACTGTTTATCATGCTGACGGGTATCGTATTGGCCGGACTTATATGTATTAGGCTTCTGGCAAAAAATAAGCCTGCCGGGCAAATGGTTGTTGATCGCCTGAATGAAGCGGTTTCTCATTATACGGATATGAACATAAAAGATGATAAGGCATATTCTCTTAAAGTTTCTGACACACAGATGCTGGTAACGGCATATGCGCCTGAATAGACGATCTTTGGGGTTTCTGCCGAAGCGTACACTGTCCGGCCAGGTCAAATGGATGAAGCACTAACGACAGAAGAAGAGCAGGATCTGCCAATCTGTAATTTTGATTATATATTACTTTATGATAATAAAACAGACAAATTGTATAATGTAAAGTTCGGGGAAAAAGGGGAACCGGTTATCCCCGAACTTTACGGAAGCAAAAGAATTAAACACATATGAACTTGACCTGCCAGACGCGGGGGCGGTGGAAATGCTCTCCCTCAAAAAGAATTCTGACAGCCCGGTAGCGGTAAACAGCAAAGAGGCCGTGGCCGAGATTCTGGGCATTTTAGAAGGGACGAAGCCTACCGCTGAAAGCGGAGAAACAGGCACGCCCGTCGGTGTTGAAAATATTATCAATGTGGATTTTATCAGTGAAGAGAATGTGATATGCAGATTATTTTTATATGAGGATGAGGGGGAATACTTTATTGAACAGACAGGCAACGGCGTATATACGATTTCTAAAGAAACCTATGATTCGATAGAGCGTTACATGACCGGTATCATTACAGGCTGCGGAAAAAATCTGAGGGAATGAAACTCTTTGTTTTATGCGTAATGATACTTTTCTCTGTTCTGATTAAGAAAAACAATGGCTACGATCATGGTGATCAGTTCGGCGGCCGGTACTGCAAGCCATACGCCCGTTACGCCCAAAAGAGCAGGCAGTATAAGCAGCAGTACCGTAATCAGCCCGAACGTCCGCAGGAAGGACAGGATTGCTGACAGCTTCCCATTTGATAATGCGGTAAATATGGCGGAGGTGAAAATATTCAGCCCGCAAAACAGAAAGCTGAAGGGGAAAATCAAAAATCCATTTCGTGCGATTTCGTAAACAGAGGTTCCCTTTTCGGCGAAAATACCGACCAGCGGCGAACCAAAAAGAAAGGCTGCCGCAAAAACGGAGACAGAGACAACGACAATGAACCGCATACAGATAGAAAATACATTCTTTAGCTGTTTTTCGTCCTGCTTTCCATAGTTATAGCTGATGACAGGGGCCACTCCCATAGAAAAACCTATAAAAACGGCACTCAGTAGAAACTGCGTATAGATATTGATTGTGATTGCGGCAACGCCGTTTTCCCCAAGCAGTTCCATCATAACACGGTTAAAAAGAAATGTCGTAACCGCCGCTGCCGCCTGGCTTACCATTTCCGAAAAACCATTTGTACAGCTTTCTGCCAGTACGGAAAAGTCTATGGCCGGCTTCCTGAAACGCAGATTGCTTTTTGCTGCGGAAAAGAACCACAATCCGATTGCCGCCGGTATCATATAGCCAATACCCGTGCCAAACGCCGCCCCCTTAACGCCCATTTGAAACGGAACCATGAAAATATAGTCCAGTAAAATATTCGCGATTCCCGCGCTGACGCCAAACGCCATACCGATTCCGGGGCGTCCCGCCGTTACGATCAGATTTTGAAAGAGCACTTGCAGGATACTTGCGGGCGCGAATAATAATAAAGTAAAAAGGTATTCTTTGCAGTATGGAAACAAAATATCGCTGGCCCCAAGCCCCCGGATAATCCTGTCAATCAAAACTGTTCCCAGGACTGTAATCAATAAGCCTGACAAAACCCCCACAGAGATAATCAGCGTAAAATCCTGAGCCGCTCTTTTTTGTTCTCCCGCCCCCATTTTGCGGGCGATAACGGCGCTTCCTCCCGTTGCGAGCATAGTTCCGAGGCCGACGGTCAGATTGATCACAGGGCAGACAATATTCAGGGCCGAAAGGGCATTTGTATCTGCGAAGCGTGCCACAAAAATCGTGTCGATCACGGTATACAGCCCCATGAACAGCATCATTAAAATGGTTGGATATGCAAATTTCAGCAGGGATTTTATTGTAAAGTCCTGTGACAGTGGATTGAAGTTATTCATTCTTTTTGCCCTCCGATTTTTCCCTGTGAAGAATAAACCGCTGTGTCGGATAGCCAAACTCAACCAACAGTTCCGCTTCGGCAAAGCCAAGGCTTCCCCATACCTCCCGATAGCCGGTATCCGCTTTGTCGCCCTCCCTGAAAGTCGTCACGCTGATCCAGGGGGAACGCGCAAGCTCGTACAATGCCTTTTCACAAAACGCTTTCGCGACCCCTCTTTTCCGATACTGCGGGTGTACCCCAAAAAAATCAATGTTTCCCGTCGCCTCATGAAAGGCCATAATCCCGATTGCCCTGTTATCGTCTTTCAAAATCAATGCCCGTTTATTTTTGATATATTCCTGTAACTGTTCAAGGTATTGCTTTTCGTCCAGGCACGGGAAGCCGTCGATGACAAGGTGAACCAGTTCGATCCATTGAGGGATATCTTCTTCTGCCGCGAATACAATTCGATCCCGCCATTCTTTCGCGTCCGGATTTGCAGGGGATTCGTTTAAAACATATCTTAGCTGCAGTGGATAAAATTCTTCCTCCTCCCTGTACCGGTTAGGGGATTTTTTATACATCGCTTTGAAAATATCCGTAAAAGACTGCTGGCTCTCGTATCCGGCAGAAAGCGCGATTGCGAGGATCGGCCTGTCGGAAAAGACAAGCAGCTTTGCGGCTTCGGTCAGCCGGCGGCGTCGGATGTAAGCCCGGATTGTCAGCCCTGCCGTATCTGTGAACATTCGGTGCAAATGATATTTTGAATAATGTACGGCCCCCGCAATGGTTTCCAGATCCAGTTTTTCCTGGAGGTGGCTTTCGATATAGTCGATTGCCGCCATTACATTTTTGATATTCCCTGGCATTGCAGTTTTCTCCTTCTCTTTTTCGGCATTATAGCAGAATAGTTCAGTGCTCTTTTCATATTTCTTGCGGTTTTTAGAGATAAGTATTTACCAGTATACAGCAGTCTGCTTTGACAGGAAAGATTTTTTGATGATTTTTTTACTTAGTGTTTTTTGTTTTTGTTTGGAACGGTTTGATGCACTTTTAACAGAAAATGAAATCGCTCATTTTTTCAGAGCGAACTCTGCAAAGATTGATCTAGCAGAACACTTAGAAAACCGGCATCTTCAAGGCGGAGGATTTGTAATTCTGATTACACAGGAAACAGCGGAGGATATCGTAACAAAGGTTTTAGAAATACGGGAGCAGATCGCGGACGAATATCCGCTTTCCAGTTATCTGGACTATTTTTCACTTCCAAGCTATAAACCCATACGTCTTACGATTACATTCTGTGACGAGGAATATGTTATTGCTGACGGAGAACCT
>CAJTTU010000020.1 GCA_910579325.1 uncultured Lachnospiraceae bacterium
AGCTTCCAGGTGAATTTTAGGAAGAAATTCACCTGGATTTTACTTTAGACGCTTGACATCCCCCATCCAATGAAATATGATGATAAAATGAACACGAACGCAATGAGTATGAAAGGACTCTTTAATTATGAAGTATAATTTCAAAGACATTGAAAGCAAATGGCAGAAAAAATGGGAGGACGCCGGGATTTTTAAGGCTTCGGAAGCTGTGGACAGGCCCAAATTTTACGGCCTGGTGGAATTCCCCTATCCCAGCGGGGCCGGTATGCATGTAGGACATATTAAGGCCTATACCGGTCTGGAGGTCGTTTCCAGAAAGCGGCGTATGCAGGGGTACAACGTGCTGTTTCCCATCGGCTTTGACGCCTTTGGTCTTCCGGCGGAAAACTATGCGATTAAGACGGCTACCCATCCCCGGGTAATTACCGATCAGAACATCCATCATTTTTCCGAGCAGCTGAGGCGCGTGGGCTATTCCTTTGACTGGGATCGGACCATCGATACTACCGATGAAGATTTTTATAAGTGGACACAGTGGATTTTCCTGAAAATGTATGAGCATGGCCTTGTATTCCGGGACAAGGCGTGGGTTAACTACTGTCCTTCCTGTAAGGTGGTCCTGTCCAACGAGGACAGCCAGGGCGGAAAATGTGATATCTGCCACAGCGACGTGGTTCAGAAGTCTAAAGACGTGTGGTATCTGCGTATTACCAGATACGCGGATAAACTGTTAGAGGGTCTGGAAACGGTGGACTACCCGCCGAACATTAAACAGCAGCAGATGAACTGGATCGGTAAATCTACCGGCGCTTTTGTGAACTTTAAGCTGGACGGCATTGAGGAAGAACTCGAGATTTATACTACAAGGCCGGACACCCTGTTTGGCGTGACCTTTATGGTAATCGCTCCGGAGCACCCGCTGATCGACCAATATGCGGAAAAGATTGAGAATATGGACGCCGTGCTGGATTACCGCGCCCAGTGTGCGAAAAAGACGGAATTCGAGCGGACCCAGCTGGTGAAGGACAAGACCGGCGTGGAACTGAAAGGCTTCCGGGCGGTCAATCCGGTAAATGGCAAAGAGATTCCCGTGTATATCGCAGATTATGTAATGATGGGTTACGGCACCGGCGCGATTATGGCCGTTCCCGCCCATGATCAGCGCGACTATGATTTTGCGAAAAAATTCGGTATCGAGATTATCGAGGTCATCAAGGGCGGCGATATCTCCAGGGAAGCCTACGCCGGCGACGGCGAAATGGTAAATTCCGGATTTTTAAATGGCCTTACCAATAAAAAAGATTCCATTGCCCGGATGATCGAGCAGCTGGAGAAGGATGGAATCGGCAGAGCCGGCGTGCAATATAAGATGAAAGACTGGGCTTTTAACCGTCAGAGATACTGGGGCGAGCCGATTCCCATCGTGCATTGCCCGAAATGCGGAATGGTTCCGGTTCCTTATGAGGAACTGCCTTTGAGACTGCCTCAGGTGGAAAACTTTGAGGCGGGAGAGGACGGCGAGTCTCCTCTGGCAAAGATCGATTCTTTTGTCAACTGCACCTGTCCGAAGTGCGGCGGCGCGGCGAAACGGGAGACAGACACGATGCCCCAGTGGGCAGGCTCCTCCTGGTATTTTCTTCGCTATATTGACCCCCGCAATGACACGGCGCTGGCTGACAGGAAGAAGATGGAATACTGGATGCCGGTAGACTGGTACAACGGCGGTATGGAGCATGTGACCAGGCATATGATTTATTCCCGGTTCTGGCATCGGTTCTTATATGATATCGGCGTGGTGAATACGCCGGAGCCCTACGCGAAGCGGACGGCACAGGGACTGATTCTGGGACCCGACGGCGACAAGATGAGTAAGTCCAAAGGGAACGTGGTGGATCCGCTGGATATCGTGGAAGAATACGGCGCGGATACATTGCGGACCTATGTGCTGTTTATGGGAGACTACGGCGCTGCGACTCCGTGGAATGACAATTCCGTAAAAGGCTGCAAACGGTTCCTGGAGCGTGTGGCCGGACTGGCTGATATGGTGACGGGCGGCAGTGTGCCGGAGCTGGAGTCCGCGCTGCATAAAACGATTAAAAAAGTTACGCTTGATATAGAAGAAATGAAATTCAATACGGCGATCGCAAGCCTGATGGCTTTCCTCAACGACGTATATGACGCGGGAAAACTGGACAGAGAAGAACTGACGGCTTACCTGAAGCTGCTCTGCCCTTTTGCTCCCCATCTGGCGGAGGAGATCTGGGAGAAGGCCGGAAGAGAGGGTTTTCTGTCCCTGTCCCCGTGGCCTGCGTATGACGAGGCCAAGACTATCGATCAGACTGCGGAGATCGGCGTTCAGATCAACGGGAAGCTGAGAAGCACGGTGGTGATTCCTACCGACTGTGCGAAAGAGGAGGTATTTGCCGCCGCGAAAGCCAATGAAAAAATTGCTTCTCTAATCGAAAGTAAAACGATTGTAAAAGAAATTTATGTGCCGAACAAAATCGTGAACTTTGTGGTGAAGTAGTCACGGTCCGAAAATGTGGTTCGGAAACAAAACAGGATGAAATAAATTGCCGGAGATGGCCTTCTGACAACTGTTGGAAGGCCATATATTAGCAAAAATTACATCATTTGTCATAAAAACAGGTTATAATGCGGAAAAAAATGGAATAACTATGAAAATTTGATGAAAATAAAGAAAAAAGGCATAACCAGTTGAAAATTTGGACAATTAGTGCTAAACTAAGAGCGAACCGTTGTGCAAAAAAACGGTGTAACGCAATAGCACAATAAAGAGAAAAAGCCAGTAGAAATAAAAGCGTAAAAAGAGCGGTATATTTAATTTACTGGTTCTTTTCGTGCAAAAGAAGTATGTGTCCTGCATTTTCACGCAAAGCTCAAAGGGACATTGCCGGATGTTCGGCGTTTCGCCAAGTGTAATATGTATGCGGCACAGAGTTTTTCATGGTGAAATTCTTTTTACAATAAGAGTAATGTAAACAGCTTTCAGTAAATATAATGAAGAAACGCGGGAAGCGAACAGCGCCGTAAGCACGGCTCCTGAATAATATGTATTCAGGAGGGACGGCCGCGGCGGGCTGGAAAAAACTTAAGGAGGAACCGGATATGGCAGAGTTTCTATTTGGAAACGGAATAGCATTAACTGAGAGAGCATTGGACCTGCTTTGGATTAGACAGAATATTACTTTAAACAATATCGCGAACGACGATACGCCGGACTTCAAGTCTCAGTATCTGACTTTTGAGGACACTCTGGCGGAGCAGGTGAAAGCGGCCAGCGCCACGGGCAGCGCGGGAAATGTGCGTCAGGCGATCTCCTCCGCGCCGGCTATCGTCCGCACGACGGAGGATGAGACCCACCGTCTGGACGGGAATAACGTGGACATGTCCCAGGAGCAGATCGATCTGGTACGGACGGCGTACCAGTACCAGTATCTGACAAATTCCATAAACAACGAGATCAGCCGTCTGCGTGAAGCAGCAAAACCGTTCTAGTGTGCTGTCCGAATATGAACCGGACAGTGCGTCGGCCTGTAAAAAATCAGATTAAGGAAGGATGTTAAAAATGGATATACAGAATATACAGCCGGTTTCTATGCTGAAGGGATTTGAGCCGATTGAACCGATCAGACCCTGGAGTTTACTCGAGGATATCGATAAAGCGGATAAAGAGGAAAATCAGGGGCTCTCCGCATTCGCGGATATTTTCAAGAACGCTGTGTCCCAGGTCTATGAGACTCAGGCGGATGTGGAGGAAAAGCAGTATTTGCTGTCGACAGGCCGGCTTGACGATGCGCATACACTGCCGATTGCGGAGGCGAAGGCGGCTTTAAGCGTGGATATTCTGATCGGCCTGCGGAACAAAGCGGTGGAAGCCTATAACGAGTTCATGAAAATGAATATTTAAGCTTAGTATAAACATGAGGAAAGTTGGGCAAAGCTGTGCAAAAGTTGAAGGAATTCTTGGCGAAGATATCTGACAAAACAAAAAAGCTTCTGATAGTGATTATAGCAGGAACTATTATAATTGCTATTGGGGCTGTTTTGGTCTTGAAGCTGTTGTCGCGTACGGACTATGCGACACTTTTCACGGGCCTGAATCAGGAAGAAGCCCAGGAAGTGGCAAGTTTATTATATGATACGGGGATTACATACCAGTATGAGGATAATACGGGTACGATTCTCGTGCCTGAAAAGCAGGTGGACCAGCTGCGGGCTACCCTTCTGATGCAGGGTTACCCCAAGAGCGGTTTTGCATATGATATGTATATAGACAATGCTGGATTGATGACGACGGAATCAGATAAGCGGCAGTATACGCTTTATGAGCTGCAGGACCGTCTGGGCTCGCAGATCCGTCTGTTCGATCAGGTGCAGGACGCAAAGGTAACCATATCGCCGGCGAATTCTTCTAATTACGCGCTGGCGGAACAGAACGAGCGTTCGGCCAGCGTTACCGTGACGATGATGAAAGGCGAGTCTTTACAGCCTGAGCAGGCGGCGGCAATCAAAAACCTGATTGCGCACTGCGTCAACGGCATGACCTTTACCGATGTGTCGGTGTTTGACGCGGCCACCGGCCTTGAGGTGAGCGGCGAGGAAAAGGCCGATGTCTCTACGGACGGAACCAGCATGGCGGAACTGACCGCTATGGTGGAGGAAAATATCGCGGCAAGTATCCGCAGGATTCTGGAGAAGCTTTACGGACAGGGAAATGTGGCTGTTTCCGTAAAGGGAAACCTGAATATGGAACAGATTATTTCCGAGAGCACCCAGTACACGGTTCCGGAAAAAATTGACGATGAAGATAAGACGGGCCTGTTAGAGAGCGAATCGGGAGCCGGAGAATATGCCGGCTCGGCGGTTGACGGAGCGGGCGACGTGGTAGGGGCGGACGCGAATGCGGACGAACCCCGATATACATATGATACCGGAGGAGACGGCGTTGTCGGTTCTTCCAGCAGCAGTTACGCCAGACAATGGCTTTACAACGTATTAAAGGAACAGCGTCAGATCAGCCCCGGCGTCCTGCAGGATGTCAGCGTGGCTGCGGTGATCAATACCGACGATCTGGAGATTGCCAACCAGGATCTGATTAACCTGATTGCGAATGCGGCCGGAATTGACCGGACCGAAGCAAACCAGAAGGTATCTATTGTTCGCTCGCTGTCCTCAGAGCAGAAGGCGGCCGCTGCGAATCCGCCCGACGCAACGAACCCGGTGGTGCGGAGAACCATTCCTCTGCCGCTTCTGATCGCGGTAATCGCGCAGGCGGTTCTGATTCTGCTGCTACTGCTTCTGATGCTTCTGCGGCGCAGAAAGAAGAAAAAGGCAGAAGAAGCGCTGGAAGAAGAGATGGAGCTTGGAGACGGCTATATCCCTCTGCCCGAGGATTCGGCGGGAGACAGCGATGCCTTTGCACCTGACGAGGACGACGAGATGGAGAACAGCGAGGCCGTATTGAATCTGCGGATGCAGCACAGCCTGAAGTTAAAGCAGAATATCGGCGATTTCGTGGATCAGAACCCGCAGATTGCGGCGAAGCTGATTCAGGGATGGCTGAGAGGGGAAGGAGGCGACGAGAATGGCGGCAGCCGAAAGCGCAAGTAAAGCGCCTGTTGTGGAAGAAGAAAAGGTTGAACCGCTGGATACGGCGCAGAAAGCCGCTCTTGTGGTGGTTTCTCTGGGCGCGGACAGAGCCTCTCAGATTTATAAGTATTTAAGCGAACAGGATATCGAGGACCTGACCTATGAAGTGGCAAAGATGGGAAAGAACAACAATGCCCAAGTGGAAGGTGCTCTCGACGAGTTCTATAAACTTTGCCTGACCCATAAGATGATGACAGACGGCGGTCTGGACTACGCCAGGGACGTACTGGAGAAAGCCTTTGGCGAGTCCACGGCCAGGAACCTGCTGGAGAAAGTGTCAAAGACATTGCAGTCTAAGCCCTTTAATTTCTTTACAAAGGGCGACCCCAAAACCCTGCTTGCTCTTTTGCAGCAGGAGCGACCCCAGGTGATCGCACTGATTATGTCCTATATGGATCCGGAGCAGTCTGCCCGTGTGCTGGAGCAGCTGCCGGAAGGAAAGCGGATTTCTGTGGTGGGGGCTATGGCCAAGATGGACCGGGTATCCCCTGAGGCCATCGCGATTGTGGAAGAAGAGATGAAGCGCAAGTTCGCTACAATCATTACCAGCGAGGACAATATGAACCTGGGCGGCGTGGAGTACGTGGCCGACATGATGAACCATGTGGACCGAAGCAACGAGCGGCGTATTTTCGAGGAACTGGACAAATCCGATCCGGATCTGGCTCAGGATATCAGAGACAGGATGTTTGTATTCGAGAACATTCTCGATATGGACGATCGTTCCGTACAGCGTTTTGTCCGGGATTGCGATACGAAGGATATTGTATATGCCCTTAAGACTGCTTCCGATGAGATGAAACAGATCTTCTTCTCCAATATGTCTAAACGTCAGACTGAGACTGTGAGAAGCGATATGGAAATTACCACGAACGTCAGACTGAAAGACGTTGAAGAAGCACAGCAGAGGATTGTGAATGTGATCCGCCGTCTGGAGGATGAAGGCGAGGTAATCATCAATAAGGGAGGCGAAGAGGGTGATATCATCGTCTAAAGGCGTAGTGAAGCGGGGGAAGGAGATTCCGGCGGTCTGGAAATACGTTCCCCCGGAACAGACCTCCCTGCGGCCTGAAAAAAGCAAAAAAGAGAGCAAAGCCGTCGAGGAAAAAGAGGGCGGCAGCGCAGAGCAGGAGGCTGCGGCCTGCGTTGATCCGGTTCCGGAGGTATCTTTTCAGGAAGAACTTTTGAGCGAGGCTCAGGCAGAAGCGGAGGAAATCCGGCAGGAAGCCGAGAGACTGGCCGAACAGCTCCGGGACGAAGCGAAAGAGGAAATTGAAGAGCAGAGAAAGGAAGCCGCCGAACAGGGGTATCAGGAGGGCTATGCCCGGGGACTGGAGGAAGGGCGGCAGAAGGCCATCGAGGAGTATGGCGCACGACTGAAGGAACAGCTGGAAGGATTTCAGAGGGATATGGAACGGGCGCTGGCATCGGCGGAGGAAGCCAAGGAAAAGAGCCTGAATAAATATCTGGACGAATTGAAGGACTGTGCCATAGCGGTGGGAGAAAAAGTGATTCACATCAGCTTAAAGTCAAGCGGCGATGTGATTAAGCGCATGATCCTGGCGGAGACAGAGAAGCTGAAAAAAACTGCCTGGGTCAAAATATATATGGAAAGAACGGACTATGAGACGATGATGAAGGGAGATGCCGACATGATCGGCGAGCTGTCCCGTCTTTCCGACAATGTTAAGTTTGTAGTGATGAATAAGGATAAAAGCGGTCGGTGCATCATCGAGATGCCGGATCAGGTGGTGGATGTCAGCGTGGATACGCAGCTTGAGAATATCAGAGAAGTACTGGAAAATATCAGGTAACGGGAGGGCGGCCGGCCATGTATGAGTCGATTCCCAAACTGATCTCCAAAACAGAGACAGTGGGACATATCGGAAAAATTGAAAATGTGGTTGGAATGTCTATGGAGGCTTCGGGCGGCCGGTCCAGTATCGGCGATATCGTCATGATCTATAACGAGGAGCAGAACCAGCAGACGCCGGCCGAGGTGGTAGGCTTTAAGGAGGGCAAGATCCAGTTGATGACCTATGAGTCTACCAGCGGCATTACCTCCGGCAGCTTTGTGCGGAATACGAAGCACAGGCTGAAGATTCCGGTAGGGGAATTTCTGCGGGGGCGTATCATCAACGCTATGGGAGAGCCTATCGACGGAAAAGGAGAGTTTACTCCCACTCAGTTTTATACGGTAAACAGTTCCTATACCAATCCTTTGAGCAGACCGCCCATCAGAGAGCGGCTGGAATTCGGCGTGAAAGCCATCGACGGTCTGAACACCATCGGGAAGGGGCAGAGAATCGGCATCTTCGCGGGTTCCGGCGTGGGAAAGAGTACGCTGATGGGTATGATCGCCAAGAATGTCAAAACCGATATTAACGTGCTGGCTCTGGTGGGAGAGCGTGGGCGTGAGGTGCTGGAGTTCGTGGAAAAGGATCTGGGAGAGGAAGGCATGAAGCGTTCCGTCCTGGTTGTCGCCACTTCTGACCAGCCGGCCATGCTGCGGATGAAATGCCCGCTGGTGGCCACTACTATCGCCGAGTATTTCCGGGATCAGGGAAACGATGTGCTTCTGATGATGGATTCCCTTACCCGTTATGCCATGGCACAGCGTGAAATCGGCCTGGCCATCGGAGAGCCGCCGATTGCCAGAGGGTATACGCCCTCCATTTATGCGGAATTTCCCAAATTGCTGGAGAGAAGCGGGAATTTTAATAAAGGCTCCATCACGGGCGTTTATACCGTACTTGTGGAAGGCGACGATACGAATGAGCCGATCGCGGATACTGTCCGCGGTATTCTGGACGGACATATCGTCCTGAGCCGGCAGCTGGCCAATGAAAATCATTTTCCGGCCATCGATATCGGCGCCAGCATTTCCCGTCTGATGGTGGAGATTGTGGACGAAGATCACAAACAGTCCTCCTCTCAGATGCGTAATCTTCTGGGACTGTATCAGAAGAACGCGGACCTGATCGCCATTGGCGCCTATAAAAAAGGAAACAACCCCGCGCTTGATAACGCGGTATCCAAGATAGATCAGATTAACGGATTCCTGGAACAGGGAATCGACGAAAGCTTTACCTACGAGGAGACGCTGGAGCTGATGCAGTCGATCATAGGATAAATTGGGATAAAAATTCACTCTGTCAGGAGGGATAGCTTTGAAACGGTTTCAATACGGTCTTGAAACGGTATTGGATTACAAAACCCAGGTACTGGATAATCTGCGGACGGAGCACGCGGCGGCGCTGCATCAGGTGAGAAAGAAGGAAGACGAGATCCATCGGCTCAGAAGCGAGCTGTCCGGATATGAGGGTCAGTTCGATAAAAAGAAGCATGCGGGCGGCGTCATCGAGGAGTATCGGCTGTTCAGCATGTGTATCGCCCAGATGGAGAAAACCATCGATTATGAGAAAGAGCATCTGTTTGTGCTTCGAAAAAAAGAAGAGGAAAAGCGGGCGAGGGTGGTGGAGGCCAAGATCGACACATCCAAGTTTGAAAAACTGAAAGAGCGCAAGTGGGCGGCTTATCAGAAAGCGGAGATGAAGGAGGAGGAAAACTTCATAGAGGAATTTGTCTCCAACGGTCTGTCCAGAAGGGCGGAAAATACATAAAGCGAAAAGGCGTATCAGGTATTCTTATTGTGAATAATCGGCAAAAGGCGCCGTCGGCACATTTTGCCGAATTGGAAATTTGACAGAAAAATAACAGCATTTCACACGATAAACAAGTTGATTATATAGGGAAATTATCTTATAATAAAGAGTGGATATTAAGCGGCAGGGGACGGCTTGTCATAAGTCTGAGAATGCTGTTGATCATAGACTGAGTATGGAAAGAGAGGAGGAAGAACATATGGCGGAGATTTCCATGGTACAGATGACAGGCCCGGCCATTTCGCCCGGCGCTTCCGCGAGAGAAACCCAGGGCGGTCCGGCTGCAGATTTTTCCGAGCTGCTCCGGGACAAAGGTCAGTCTGTTTCGGATAGCAGTAAAAAAACGGAAGTGAACAAACCGGAAAAGGAACAAAGCCAGACGCGCAGACCTGATAAAAAGGTGACAGAGCAGGAAGATGAAAAGCAGGAAGCAAAGGAATCGGCTTCTTCTTCGGAGAATACGGAGGAGGGCCTTTCTGCGCTTGCAGGGATGATGCTGCAGGTGCAGGACATCGATGCCATAACGGCGGAGGGAACCGCTGAGGGCATGGAAACAGAAGGAATTCTTCCGGCAGAGAGCACTGAATCGATGCAGATGCCAACACAGGTGTTGGAGACGGACATTTCTCAGGTCGCGGAGCCGGTTCAGGAGGCAGTTCAGGCGGCGCAGCCTCAGGATATGGTTCAGACGCGGCAGACAGTCTCTCAGGAGGAGCCGGTACGGCAGGAGACGCGGACTGATTCTGTGGAACAGCCCCAACAGGTAACGCAGGCCGCTAAGCCGGAGCAGTCACGGCAGGAAAATCAGACGACGGCTCAGGGGCAGGGAGAAGCGGAAACGGGCGTCCTGAAAGAAGGGGAGACGACGGTCAGACCGGAGGAACAGTTTGCGGCGCAGAGCCCGGCGAACAGTCAGTTCCAGTCACAGCTGTCCGGTGAAGGAACGCCGGCCGGCGATGCGGTGACACTGAAAACTTCGGAAGCCGACATGCATCAGGATATTGCGGAAACGCTGGCTGTGCGTATGCCGTCAGCCGACGGGGAACTGACTCTGGAGCTGGAGCCGGCATCCCTTGGCAAAATTATTATAAAAGTAGCCTTTGAGGGCGGGAAAGCGGTGATGTCGCTGATGGCGGACAACACCAGGACCCTTGCTATCTTAAGTCAGCGGGCCGGGGAGATGGCCCAGATTCTGGAGGAGAAAACCGGTCAGCAGACTGTGATCTATACGCCGGAAAATCAGCCCTCCCAGGAGGAACTGCCCGAGCGGGGCGGCGAAGAAAACCGCCAGAGGCAGCGGGATGCACAGGAGGAAAACAGGCACAATAAAGAAAGCGAGTCCTTTATGCAGCAGCTGCGGCTGGGACTGGTAGGATAGAGGAGGATAGAATATGCCAGATACATCAGGTATTACAAGCGGTGCGCAGAATCCATATGCCACACCGAATTATGGCGGAGCGAGTAAGGACGGCAGTAAAACCGGCGATACGGATAAAAGCGGCGGGACGACGAAAGCAGGAGCGTCCAGCAGCGCCTCAGATCCGTATGCAACACAGATTTATTCCCATGCCAGTACAGATTATAATACGTTGACAATTACAGATTACTTCAAACTGTTGTCAGCCCAGCTGGCCAATCAGGATATGAACAATCCGATGAGCAACAGCGAGATGATGGCTCAGATGGTGCAGATGGCCATGGTACAGTCCATGACTTCCATGAACGAGGTTATGGAGAATGTGATTAATACGCTGGAGAATTCCCAGATCATCTCTACCCAGACCTATGCCGCCGGATTAGTCGGCCAGGAGGTAACGGTTTCGGTGACAGAAAAAGTGAAGGACGAGGAGACCGGAGAGGAAACGATCAAGGTGGTCGGCTCGAAGACCGGCATCGTGGAATCCGTGAACTTTACCAGCGCAACCCCGACTTTCCGGCTGAAAGGGGACGATACGGATTATCCGATCACCTATCTGCTGGGTATGGGAAAAGTAGATGTGAAAATACCCGCGGATCCTGACGAAGGCGACGAAGATAATAAAACAGAAGGCGTCGAGGGCGAAGGGGATCAGGATAAAACCGAAGGAACCGGCGGCGAGGATGATAAGACAGAGGAAACCGGCGGAGTTACCGGAGAAGACGGCAGTACATCGGAAAATGAGAACACAGGCGCCGCGGACACAGAGAATGCGGGCAGTTCTGCTGCCTAGAACACGTAGAAATCAGAAGAATACTGAAGAAACAGGGATAGCCGTATAACGGCGGAAAGGATGGAATAAAACAATGTTAAGAGCAATGGATTCAGCAGTTGCGGGACTGCGTGCACATCAGAGTAGGCTGGACGTTATTGGTCACAATATTGCCAATGTGAATACCTATGGGTATAAATCGCAGAGTTACAGCTTTTCTGAGGCTATGTACCAGACTTCTTCATCATCTACATCAGGCAGCCAGACTGCCGGCGGTGTGAATGCGGCTCAGTATGGTTATGGTTCCTTGACCGGTTCTATTTCCATGGATATGGGAGCCAGCACCCCTACTTATGTAGGAGGTTTTAATGCGACAATCAGCGGAGAAGGATTCTTTGTTACCAGCGCGTCCAATGCGCTTCAACCGACTTCCGCAAACATAAAAGGACTTGGCGATATTCAGTACAGTCGTGTGGGTCAGTTTTTAATCGATTCTAACGGATATATGGTAGACAGCAGCGGTAATTTTATTTATGGATACCAGCTTAAAAAGGATGCTGATGTGACAAACCCCAAACCAACGGACTATGATCCGGCGGCTCCTTTGACACCTCTGAAGGTGCCTGCTTCTATCGATCCTAACACCAACCAGGCGACGTATACCGGAGCGGATGGAACGATACTTGTTTTAAATGATATTAAGATTAATGCGCTGGGTGAAGTGACAGGAACGGTTAAATCAGTTTTTGAAAATGGAAAAGATATAACATCAGAAATACAGGGTGATAAGGTAATAACCCATGAAAATGTCGGTAAAGTAATTACTCTGGGTATCGTGGCAATCGCGACGTTCCAGAACCCTGAAGGTCTTACCAAGCAGGGCGGATATTACTACGGTGCCACCAACAGCGATAATACAGGTTCCGCTTCGATCGGAAAGCCTGGCGATCCCGGTACGGCTCCTTTGATGGCCGGCTACCTCGAAGCCTCCAACGTAGACCTTGCCAAAGAATTTTCCGACATGATCACTACTCAGCGTGGCTTCCAGGCCAACACAAAGATGATTACCGTCAGCGACGAGGTGTTGAACGAACTGGTAAACATGAAGCGGTAGTTCAACTGAGTTAGTCTGTTTTCATAATCGAAATTAACTGAACTTATTTGAACCTATACTGGAATTTGTTTAAACTTACTTAAAGTAAATCCCGAGTAACGCGCATACATAGATTACACCTGGCAGGGATATGCTGCCACGGTGTAATCTATGCCGCGCTCCGTTTGCGTTTCATTTCGGAAAAGAGGATGCAATGCAATGATTAAAGTAACCCGGCTGAACGGAGAGATTCTCTATCTCAACTATTTTCAAATCGAGTATATTGAAACCATACCGGAGACAAAGATCAAACTGGTGAGTGGGAACTATTACCTGGTGAAGGATACGGCCGAGTCAATCGGTGAACAGATCAAAGCATTTCTGTCCGACTGCATAACCGGAACCGGTTTGCAGGATCGGAAGAAGTTTTGTGATTAAGTGAGAGGAAAGGCTTAGTGCTATGGATTTAACAACAATAATTGGCTGGATATTAGGTATCGTTTTGATTATCAACGGTATCACTGTGGAAAAACTGGGGAATTTCGCTGACCCTGCCAGTGTCCTGATCGTAGTCGGCGGAACGCTGGCGGCTATCATCGCAAGCTTTCCATTGTCTACGCTGCTGGATATTCCCAAACACTTTACGATCCTGTTCCGGGGTAAAAAGTATGATATTCCCAAGGTGGTAGATCAGATCGTGGATCTGGCGATGGTGGCCAGACAGAACGGCCTGCTGGCGCTGGAGGAGAAGGCAGAGGAGATCAAGGATCCTTTTTTCAAGCGAAGCATCGTGCTGATCGTGGATGCAAACGACCCCGATAAGGTGCGCACCATTCTGGAAACGGAGATAGACAGCATGCTGGATCGTCATGACCAGGCGGCCAGTCTGTACGAGAAGGGATCGGCTTACGCGCCGGCGTTCGGTATGGTAGGTACCCTGGTAGGTCTGATTAATATGTTAAAAGGTATGGATTTGAGCGGGTCAGGCGGCGGAGCATCCACTCTGGGCCAGGATATGTCAGTGGCGCTGATCACAACTTTTTACGGCAGCGCGCTGTCCAACCTGTTTTTTCATCCCATCGCAAAAAAGCTGCGGATCAGACAGAGCGAAGAGCTGTTATACTGTTCTACCATTGTGGAAGGCGTTATGTCGATTCAGGCGGGAGAAAATCCTCAGTATCTGCGTGAGCATCTGTTAGCGGGCGTGAAGCAGTCCAGGCAGAAGAAGCTGCTGGCCAAAGCGCCGGCAGGCGGCGGCGGAGGTGACGCGAAATGAGCAGAAGGAAAGGCGGAGGCGGCGGAGACGAAGGCGGCAACTGGATGGACACCTATGGCGATATGGTGACCCTCCTGATGACGTTTTTCGTCCTGTTATATTCCATGTCGAATCTGGACGCGAAGAAATGGGAAGTATTTGTCCGCAGTATTAATCCTGATAAGGGCGTGGATCAGGCCGATCAGGTGGCGGTCAATGGCGTTATGGATGATGCGGAGGACAGTCTGGATGGCGGATCGGACATTCCGGAACAGGAAGTGTTCGATACGGAAAAGCTGTATCTGATACTGGCGGAGGAGCTGGAGCGCCAGGGTGTGGACGGTGTGGAGCTCTCCCGAGGAGACGACTATACCTTTATCGTTTTTCAGGACAGAACTTTTTTCGGCGGCGACAGCTCGGAGCTGACAGACAGCGGGCGGGAGGTGCTGGATGTGTTCTGCGATGTGCTGGACGAGGCCAGCGATCAGATCTCCCAGATTAATATTATGGGGCATACGACCCAGGCGGATCCCAACCGGCCGAACTTCGTGAGAGAGGACCGGATGCTTTCCTCCATGCGTGCCGCCGAGGTTTGTATTTTCATTCAGCAGCGGGACGTGATAGAGCCGGACAAGCTGGTGACGATCGGATACGGACAGTTCCGTCCGTTAGACACTGCGGATACGGATGAGGCGAGAGCCAGAAACCGGCGGGTGGAATTGCTGCTGGTAGACGACGGGGCGAGTACCCGTTCTCTGAATGAATATTATGAGGAATATTTAAGCGGAACAAACGAGGAGAGAACCATCGTGACGGACAGCACCAGAAATCAGGGGGAAAGTCCGGCGCAGAATCCCGATCATCCTGACGGAGAGGCATTTGAGACGCTGGGAGGCGCGGACGGCGCGCCGCCGGAGGTGGAATTGCCCGAGAATATTTCTTCGGAATAAGGTGGCTGTAAAGACACCGTATTTTATGGAAAAGGTGAAATAGCTATGGCAGATGTGTTATCCCAAAGCGAAATAGACGCGCTTTTAAAGTCTATGCAGGACGGAGGCGGCAGCGACGCCCCGGCGGAAGAAAAAAAGCCGTCAGAGCAAAAGGCGGAAACGGAGCCTGCAAAATATAATAAATACGATTTTTACAGTCCCAGGAAATTTACGAAGGAAAAGATGAGGATACTGACCAGTGTCTTCGAGAATTACGCCAGAATCCTGACTTCTCAGGTGGGCGGTCTTTTCCGCGTGTTGACGGATATTACGGTATTGGAAGTGCAGGAACGCCGCTATTATGAATATGTAAACTCTCTCCATGAGAATGATATCATGACGCTGATCGATACAATGGTGTTGGATAAAGGGAAAAATAATCTGCCGATCATGATGTATGTCACGCCGGGTCTGGTGATCACCCTGATTAACAGGATGTTAGGCGGCGGCGAGGAGGTTGTCAAGGTAGAATCGGATTACCGGTATTCTGATGTGGAGATGGCGTTGTACCGGAGAGTGGTGGAGCATTTTACGCAGACATTGAAAGACGGTTTCAGTAATTATATCAACGCCACTTTTTCGATCCGGTATATTGAGGAAAACCCCAGCATGGTTCAGGAGGTGGGTCTGGATGAAACAGTCGCCATCATTCATCTGAACGTAGATGTGTCAGGACTCGCAGTGGAGAAGATCAGAATCTGTATGCCGGGCACACTGCTGGAATTTATGTTCCACATGATAGACAGCAGGAAGCATATTGCCCGCGGTATTACCGTGGAGGACAACAGAGATATTATATTGGATCACATTCGCTATACGAAGCTTCCTGTTACAGGGCAGCTGGGAACCGTCCGTCTTGACCTGAGTGATATTTATCATCTGCAGGAAGGCGATATCATAGATTTGAATAAACCAAGGAACGGAAGCGTTACCCTGTATGTGGGACGTCAGCCCTGGTTTACCGGTGAGATGGGGACTTATAAGAAGAACATAGCGGTTCGTATCAACCGGCGGATTTCCTCGGAGGAAGCGGAAGGAGCAGAAGAGGAGACGGCGGCGGAAGAAGAATGGACGGAGACAGAGCTTCCGGAAGCAGCCTTGATGGAAGACGAGAGCATGGAAAACATATATTCATGAGTCAGATGAGTATACTCTTGAGTATAATGCCATAAAGTACCGGCATTGCAATATAAAATAAGGAGAATGAAGAAGATGGCTAAGATTATGTTAGTAGATGACGCGGCGTTTATGCGAATGATGATTAAAAACACGCTGACCCAGCAGGGCTATACCGACATTGTGGAGGCACAGGACGGCGCTGAGGCTGTGACGAAATTCGATGAGGAGAATCCGGATCTGGTGTTTATGGATATTACCATGCCGAACATGGACGGTCTGCAGGCACTGAAAAAGATCAAAGAGACGCATCCCGATGCTAAAATTGTGATGTGTACGGCCATGGGTCAGGAGACTATGGTACTGGATGCGATCAAGTCCGGTGCCAAGGACTTTATCGTGAAGCCTTTTACCCCGGAGAGAATCGCGGAAACCGCACAGAAGTTCCTGGGATAAACCGTAAGCGTTTTCTGGCGCGGTCGTATGCGTCTGCGGCAGGAAGAAACTGTTCATAAATTATCAGGAGGTAGGTTATGTCATTTTTAAGTTCGTTTGATATCTGTGCTTCCGGACTGAGCGCCCAGCGCGTCCGCATGGATATTGCGGCTGAGAATATCGCGAACATAGAGACCACCAGGACCGAGGGCGGCGGCAGCTATACAAGAAAGCTGGTTACATTTGAGAGCTACGGGGAAGAATCCTTCCAGGAGGCTTTAAGGAATGCGGCTCATGGAAAGGGTTATACGACAAACACTAAGACAGGCGTCCGGGTTTCCTCAATCGTGGAGGATGACCGTGAGTTTAAGCGGGTTTATAATCCGGAGCATCCGGATGCGGATGAGAACGGGTATGTGAATATCCCGAATGTGGATCTGTTGAAGGAGACCGTTGACAGTATGTCTGCGACCCGTTCCTATGAAGCCAATGTTACGGCCCTGAACGCGATCAAGGCAATGGCGCAGAAGGCGCTGGAGATCGGCAGATAATCAATGGGAAAACATTGACGTACGTAAAAGGAGATTAGGAAATGGGCGCATGCACCTTTAATGAAATGGAAATTGACGCGATAGGCGAAATAATGAATATCAGCCTTGGTGCGTCTGCCACGGCAGTATCCACGCTGCTTGGAAACACCGTGCATATCACCACTCCCGTAGTCAGAGTGCTGAGAAATCAGGAGTTTGATTTCAGGAGACTGGAGCCTGCGGTTGCGGTGGAGATTGCCTATGTGGAAGGGCTGGATGGCAGCAATGTCATGATGTTCAGCCGCAACGATGTGCGTATCATCGTGGGGATGCTGATGGGCATGGAGATTCCGGAAGAGACCTTCGAGCTGGATGAGATCAACCGCAGCGCGATCTGCGAGGTAATGAACCAGATGATGGGTTCCTCCGCCACGGCGCTGTCGGAATTTCTTGGAATGACGGTAAATATCTCTACGCCGAAAGCCTTTGAGGTGGCCAGCGAAGAGGAATTCAGAGAGAAATATTTTGTGGCCACGGACGGAAGCAAAGTGGTGGTAAGCTTTGATCTGGAAGTGGAAGGAAAGCTGAAAAGCGAATTTTTGAATATTATGTCAGAGGACCTGGCAAAGCGGCTTTTAAAGCCGTTCCAGGCGGGACTGTCCAGCGGTGCGTCCGCCGCGTCCGAGCCTGCGTCCGTGTCCGAACCTGCACCGGCGGCGGCAGAGCCTGCTGCATCCGCAGGAGGAGGAACGCTGTCTCAGGCAGAGATCGAAGCGCTGATGGGAGGCGGAGCAGCCGAGCCTGCGCCTGAACCTGCGCCGTCTGCAGGAGGAGGAACGCTGTCCCAGGCAGAGATCGAAGCGCTGATGGGAGGCGGAGCAGCCGAGCCTGCGCCTGAACCTGCGCCGTCTGCAGGAGGAGGAACACTGTCCCAGGCGGAGATCGAAGCGCTGATGGGAGGCGGAGCAGCCGAGCCTGCACCCACACCCACACCGGCTCCCGTGTCTGAACCTGTGCCGGCGCCGCAAATGCAGGCGGCTCCTCAGATGCAGCCAATGCCTCAGATGATGCCCATGTATCAGCAGCCGGTTCAGGATCCGATGATGCTCCAGCTGATTACGCAGATGCAGCAGTCTCAGATGCAGATGATGGAGATGATCAACGAGATGAAGAAGGGCGGCGCAGCCAGAAGAGAAGCGCCCTCGGAGCCTTCCATCATCCGTCCGCTGGATTCGGCCGCTTTCGACGGAGACGGCGAAGGGGCAGACGGCGAAGATCGTGTGAACCAGGAAATGCTCCTGAAAGTACCGTTAGAGGTATCTGTGGAGATTGGCAGAGCGAAAAAACTGGTAGGAGATATTCTGGAATTTACCCAGGGTTCTCTGGTAGTTCTGGATAAAATGGCGGGAGAGCAGGCTGACCTGTATGTAAACGGCCAGTGTATCGCCAAAGGCGACGTGGTAGTAGTTGAGGATAACTTTGGTATCCGTATCACCGAGATTGTGACGAGAAATCTGAATCCGGAGACGCTGTAATGGGAAGTGGGAATCCGATCATATCCCTGATCGGCGCGCTGATGTGGATCGTCGTGATTCTGGTTCTGGCTTACTGGTGCAGCCGGTATCTGGGAAAGCGTTACGGCGGCAGCGTATCCGGAACCTATCTGAAGATCATTGACCGGGTTCAGGTAGGGGCGGACCGGTATCTGCTTCTGGTAAAACTGGAAGAACATACCTACCTGATCGGCGTAAGTCCGGCAGGGGTACAGCTTCTGTCTGAGCCTGCGGATTTTGTCTGGGAGCCGGAAGAAGAAGGGCAAAGCCAAAACGGCGCCGCTCCCGGTTTTCAGGAACTGCTGAAAGCTTACGGTTCGCTCAGGGAGAAGAAAAAAGGAGAAAAACACTAAATGCTAGATGAGCTTTTGACGGGATTAAACGGCGGAAGCGTGCCGACGCTGGATCTGATCTTTCTGATGACACTGATCGCGCTCCTGCCGTCCCTGGCAGTGATGGTGACCTCCTTTGCCAGGACGATCATTATTCTGTCCTTTACCCGAAGCGCGATCGGCGTTCAGTCAACGCCGCCGAATATGGTACTGACAGGAATCGCTCTGTTCCTGACGATTTTTATTATGAGCCCGGTGATTGAGGAAATCAGCACGGAGGCTTACACGCCTTATATTCAGGGTGAGATCAGCCAGCAGGAGGCGGTCATGGAAATGGTGGGGCCGCTGAAACGGTTTATGCTCCGAAATACCCAGCAGGACAGCCTGAATATGTTTATCAGGATGTCGGATACGGAGGTTCGTGAGAACCAGGAGGAGTATCCGCTGACGGTTGTGATTCCCGCATTTATGACCAGCGAGCTGAAGCGGGGCTTTATGTCAGGCTTTCTGATCTATCTGCCTTTTCTGTTGATCGATATTGTGGTGGCTACCACGTTGATGGCGATGGGTATGGTAATGCTGCCGCCGTCGATGGTGTCGCTTCCGTTTAAATTGTTATTATTTGTGACTGTGGACGGATGGGGGCTTTTGTTTTCCAGTATTGTGGCAGGGTTCAAGTAGCAGGTCCGCCCGGAACTTCGCGGCAGGCCGTGCCTTGTTCATGGAGGTGGCATAATTGAGCAATGTAGAGATCATGGATACCCTATACCAGATGTTCCAGCTGATGGTACGGCTGGCGCTGCCGCTTTTGCTGATCAGTATGATTGTGGGTATTATCATCGCCATCTTTCAGGCGGCCACCCAGATCAGCGAGCAGACGCTGACTTTTGTGCCGAAGCTTCTGGCCCTTCTGGTGACCTTAAGCGTTCTGGGAGGCACTATGCTGAATTCGATCCATGAGTTTATGATTTTGATTTTTAATATGATTGCCGAGGGCTAGCCTATGTTGACCCTGTTTTCGCTGATCGTCATGCGCATGACCGGAGCCATCGCGTTCAACCCGGTTTTTGGCAGGAATAATGTTCCGGCCAGGATGAAGGCGGGGCTGATTCTTTTTCTTTCCCTGCTGTTATACGGCAGTTTCGGAGGGGAACTGGCTCATCAGCCGGCCGGTATTCTGGAATACGGCGTGATGATGACAAAAGAGCTTTTTGTAGGCTTTGTTCTGGGGTTTTCGATGGAATTGGCGGTGATGATCCTCCGGTTCGCCTCAGCGGTCATGGATTTTTCCATGGGTCTCAGCATGGCTCAGGTATATGATCCCCAATTCAATGGACAGGTGACGGTTACCTCCGGTATCTACTATGGATTTTTTGTACTGTTGTTTTTTGCCACCAACTGTCATTTGCGGGTGATTCAGATTTTTTTTCAGTCGGCTGACGCACTCCCCTTCGGCATGGTGACGCTGAATATGGAGCTGCCTCAGGCGATTCTCGTTGTCTTTCGGGAAAATATTGCGATGGGGCTGCAGTATGCTTTTCCGCTGATTGCCATCGAGCTGGTGACAGAGGCGGCAGTGGGGATTCTGATGCGGATAATCCCCCAGATTAACGTATTTTCCGTGAATTTTCAGATTAAGATTATCGTGGGAATGCTCACTTTACTGATTCTGTTCAGTCCGATGTCAGATCGGATTTATTATATGTTTGACGATATGCTGGCGTTTATGGAGGATACAATTCTTATGTTAACGCCGTGATCATGCAGCCGGATGTGGTTTCCGAACCGGAAGAAGCGATCGGAACACTGCCATATCTGTGAGAAATACCGTAACTTGAAGTGCCGTCGATCAGAAAGGATGTGAGATAGTGGCTGAAGGCAGCAATGGTCAGGAAAAAACAGAACAACCAACCAGTAAGCACCGAAGAGATGCCCGAAAAGAAGGTAATGTGTTTCAGAGTAAGGATGTCGCTACGGTGGTCATGCTGTTTGGCGTTTTCTGGATGCTGCGCCTTTGGATTCCCACTATGTATCGTGAGATCACAGGCTTTCTGAAAGAAGTGTTAGACAGAATAAGCCTGGACGACAGTCTCATGCTGTCTGTTCAGACTGCTTATAGATTTTTGTGGGTATTTGTCAAATGCGCGATGCCCCTTCTGCTGGTCGCAATGCTTTTGGGAATTCTGTCCCATGGCGCGCAGACCCGCTTTAATATTTCTTTTAAAGTGATCAGGCCGAAGCTCAGTAAGCTGAACCCCATATCGGGGGTGAAAAAACTGTTCTCGCTGAAAAAAGTTGTAGAGCTTCTGAAAAACCTGGTGAAACTGGTGCTTTTGATCTTCCTTCTCTATAATATGCTGAAGGATGAGATGATCGCCATGTCCAGAATGATCGATATGACGCCGATGAGTTCGGCGGTCAGTATGTTAAACACCGCCTTCAATCTGGTGATGAAGGTGTGTATCGCTTTTACGGTCGTCGCCTTTTTCGATTTCCTTTATCAGCGCTGGGATTACGAAAATAATCTGAAGATGACCAAACAGGAGGTAAAGGACGAATATAAACAGACCGAGGGAAATCCCGAGATCAAGGGAAGAATCCGCCGGATTCAGCGTCAGATGGCCCAGAGCCGTATGATGCAGAAGGTGCCGCAGGCCGATGTGATCGTCCGAAATCCTACACATTTTGCAGTCGCGCTGAAATATGAACCGAAAAAACACGGAGCGCCCATCGTTCTGGCCAAGGGTCAGGATAAGCTGGCGCTGCGTATTATCCATACAGGGGAGGAGCATGGCGTGTCAATTATAGAAAACAGGCCGCTGGCCAGAGCCCTTTATGCCGCCTGTAATTTAGACCAGGAGATTCCTGCGGAATATTACGGGGCGGTAGCCGAGATTCTTGTTTATATCTATAAACAGAATCACCGGGAGGAGATGTTCCGATGAAAAAGTTAATGAGCTATTCGGTGGTGATGTTTGTACTCGTCATCATCCTGCTTCTGATCATACCGCTTCCGGCAGGCGTTGTGGACTTGGCAATTATATTGAATATGTCTCTGTCCCTGATGATTCTGGTAATAACCATGACCATCGGAGACGCGCTGGAATTTTCCATATTCCCGTCCCTTTTGCTTGTTACCACACTGTTCCGTCTGGGAATCAATGTTTCCACGACCCGGAATATTTTAACCAACGGCGGTTCCTCAGGCCAGATTATTGCCGCCTTTGGTGATTTCATTCTGCAGGGCAATGTGGTAGTGGGCGTGGTAATTTTCCTGATTATCCTGCTGATGCAGTTTATCGTAATTACAAAGGGCGCGGAGCGTGTGGCTGAGGTTGCGGCCAGATTTACTCTGGATGCCATGCCAGGTAAGCAGATGGCCATCGACGCCGACTTAAGTTCCGGTCTGATCGACGAGCAGGAGGCGAAGGGCCGCCGTGAGAAGATTCAGAGGGAAGCTGATTTCTACGGCGCCATGGATGGTGCCACGAAGATCGTAAAGGGCGACGCCACCATGTCCCTGATCACCACCGGCGTTAATATGATCGGCGGTGTGATCATCGGTATGGTCCAGGGTGGCCAGACCATAGGTCAGGTGTTAAATACCTATTCCATCGCCACCATCGGCGACGGTCTGGTATCCCAGATTCCCGCACTGCTGATTTCTACCGCAACAGGTATGATTGTAACCCGGGCGGTGTCTGAGGGCAGCTTAAATGACGACGTTTCAAAGCAGTTCCTGGCGCAGCCGAGAGCAATCATGATCAGTGGTATCGTGATCGCCGTGATGTCAGTGATTCCGGGTATGCCCAGGATTCAGCTCTGGGTTGTGGCGGCCGGACTGATCAGCGCAGGTTACTATCTCTCGGCAAAGGTATCCCAGGAGCCTACCTTAAGAAATGCGGCGGCATTCGGAGCGGCTATGGCCGGGCAGGAGACTCTGCCCCCCCAGGAGGAGGCCGCGCCTCCGCCTCAGTCAGAGGAAGAATACTTCAAGGATGTCAATAATATTTATACATTGCTCACTGTGGAGCCTATCGAGATGGAATTTGGATACAGTCTGATTCCACTGGTGGATGAGTCGGTGGGCGGGCGGCTGATCAGCCGGATCGTTATATTCAGACGGCAGTATGCCCAGGATATGGGCTTTGTCATTCCTTCAATCCGTCTGCGTGACAGCTCAGGACTCAGCATCAATCAGTATTGTATTAAGGTCAAAGGGGAAGAGGTAGCCAAAGGCGAAATTCTGGTGGATTATTACCTGGCCCTGGAGCCGGCGAATCTGGAGCATGAGGTAGACGGAATCGAAACGGTGGAGCCGGCCTATGGTATTCCCAGCCGGTGGATCAAACCGGAGGACAGAGAGCGGGCCGAGCTGTACGGCTATACGGTTATTGATCCTCTGTCCGTTATGGTGACCCATTTATCCGAGGTGATCAAGCAGCATGCCTATGAGCTGATCAGCCGTCAGGAAGTAGTGCATCTGGTAGAGAACGTGAAGAGCGTGGCTCCCGAGCTGGTGGATGAAGCGTTCCCCAATCTGCTGTCCTATGCTCTTTTGCAGAGAATACTGACCAATTTGTTAAAAGAAGGAATTCCGATCAAAGATCTGGAAACAATATTGGAAACTACCATAGAATATATTACCGAAAACGGTGTTCCGACCAAGGAAATCGACAATCTGGTAGAACGGATCAGAACCGCCCTCAGGCGGACCATCACACGAATTTACTGCGAAGATGGCAGTATGCGGGTGATTACCATGGATTCTGAGCTGGAGCGGACGATGGTGGGAGCGCTGACCAGAGGGGAGAACGGCTTTTATCTTTCCTTAAGCCCGGATATCCTCCAGAGCCTGGTTCGCCAGCTGGCGGAGCAGCTGAAAAAATTCGGCGGTATGACGCAGACGCCGGTGATTCTGACGTCACAGGTGATGCGGGTGCATTTTTACCGTCTAATCGAACAATTTTATCCGAATGTGCGGGTACTCTCGTTTAATGAGATTGCCAATAATGTGCAGATACAGTCGATAGGAAGTCTGGTGTTGGAAACGAAAAAGGGCCATAAATAGCAGGCGCAAACAGTAGTAAAGGATGAGACGGCATGGAGCTACGCGATAAGTTGAAGGAGTTGACGGACGAGGAGCTTTTTGCATGGTATCAGAAGGAGAAGGAGCTGGAGGTAAAACAGGAGCTGACTCTCCGCTATCTGTATCTGGCCAAATCTATCGCCATAGAAATGAATAAGCTGTATTCCCACTTTATGCAGGTGGACGATGTGGTAAACGAAGGCGCGATTGCGATAATGAAAGGTATCGACCGGTTTGACCCGGATAAAGGGATCAAGTTTTCCACATTTATCTCCCGGCGTATAAGAGGAATGATTTTCGATCTGGTCAGGGAAAAGGATATGATGCCACGGACCTACCACAAGCGGAAAAAGACTATGGACGAGGCGATACGCCACCTGACGAAGGAACGCGGGAGGCCGCCCACAGATGAAGAATTGGCAGAGTTCATGCAGATGAACCTGAAGCGGTGCAAGACGCTGTTGCAGCGGGTGAAGATGTATGAAGCAGTTTCTCTGGACAGTCCTGTGGAGGACGGAAAGGAAGAGCTGGTCCTGCAGATCGCCAGCGAGGATTCCAGTACGCAGCCGGAGGAAAGCTATATACAGAATGAAGTAATTGAAATTCTGGAGGAGGCCGTAGGCCAGCTGGGAGAGAACCTGAGGACAGTGATATCCCTCTATTATGTGGAGGGCCTCACCATGCACCAGATCTCCCAGGTACTGCAGGTAAGCGATTCCAGAGTGTCACAGATGCACAAGACAGCGATCCAGAAGCTGAGGAAATCGGTGAAGGAGCAGCTGGATTAGAGATAAGACGGAACTAAAAGACAGCGGAACTAGAACAGCGCAGCCCCCCGGTCAGCGCACAGATTGATTTACAGACGCGGAACGCGGCTGGAAATTAATCTCGGGTAAAGTGTGCTGGCAGGGGGCGAAGCGGAACTAAATTGGAGGTAGTATATGTATCAGGGTTTTTACAATCTGGTTTCCGGTATGCTGACCCAGACCAGAGATCTGAATACCATCAGTAACAACATGGTAAATGTTCAGACTTCCGGTTATAAGTCAGATACGATGCTGGCCAGGACCTTTGACGAGGAAATGTTTATTCGCACGGGTACGGTAAGCAAGGGAAATCCTACGGAACTGGCCACCTGCTCTAAGATCGTGTCGGCTCAGCGGACCTATGTGGATTACACCCAGGGAGCGCTGCGGGAGACAGACAGTATTTATGATTTTGCGCTGAGCGGAAGCGGATTTTTCTGTATCCGTACTCCTGAGGGGGAGCGGTATACGAGAAACGGATCTTTTTCCGTAGATGAGAACGGATATCTGATTCTGAATGAACTGGGACAGGTACTTTCCGAGGACAATCAGCCGATACAGATTACCAGCGAGGATTTTGCCGCTGACGGCGGGACCTTCCGGTTAGACGGAGAAACCTTCGGAACCCTGAAGGTGGTGGATTTTGCCGATTATGATCAGCTGCACAAAGAAGATAACGGGCTGTTCTCAACAAACCAGGCGCAGATCCGGGCCATGGACGAGATTGGCGGCGGCGAGACGGGTATCCTCTGGAAAGCGGTGGAGAAGTCAAATGTGAACATGGTAGACGAAATGACCGCGATGATGTCTTCTCAGCGCGCCCTGCAAAGCGCTGCACAGGTACTGAAAATGTACGATCAGCTGCTGGCGAAAGCCTCGACGGATATCGGACGGCTGTAGAGATAACTTTGGTAAGGGCGAAGCGGTACCAGAGCGGTACTGAATTGGAGGTAGAGAGATATGGAAATGTCATTTTATGTCGGCGCGATCGGAGCCGATAATTGCCTGAATAAACTGAGCGTGGTTTCTAATAACCTGGCGAATGTAAACAATACCGGTTACAAGCCGAAGACGGCAGTGTTTTCCGAGTTGATTAATTACAACCTGAATGACGATATCGAGGCTGTGACAGAGCTGCAGGCCGGTGCGGGAATGCGGGTGCAGCGCACCTATACTCCCTTTGAGGTTACCGCGTTCCATCAGACCGGAGATCTGCTGAACTATGCACTGGGCGAGAGAAATACTTTCTTCATGGTACAGGACACGGCTACCGGCGCAATCTCTTATACCAGAGACGGTAATTTCCATCGCGGCGAGATAGACGGCGTATTTTATCTGACGGCCAAGAATGGAAAACTGGTGCTGGATGAGAATCAGCAGCCGATAGAGCTTCTGATGCCCCGGACCGACGAGAACGGTCAGGTGATCGAGGAAGAGGACGAGCGGGTACAGGCTCAGCCGGGTATCGTTACCTTTAACCTGCCCAGCCGTCTGTTAAGTATCGGCGACAATGAGTATGTTCCTTCCGATGAGGGTGTGGAGCCGATTCCGGTGGAAAGCCCTTATCTGGAAACCGGCTATCTGGAGTCTTCCGGCGTGGACGTGGCCAGCGAATATGTGAAAATGATCGAGGCCCAGCGGGCGTTTACCTATGCTTTGAAGATGGTGCAGACTTCAGACGACACCGTGCAGACGGTTAACTCTCTGAGAGGATAGTATAAGGGTAACAGCGCGAAAATAGTGGAACTGAAATTGGCGGAACTAAATTAGGAGGACAGCATAGGTGGCGATAGAAAAATACAGTGATATGAATCTTCAGGAACTGGATATTATGAAAGAGATCGGCAGCATAGGCACCAGTCATGCGGCTACCTCTCTTTCCAAAATGCTTCAGAAGGAGGTCCGGATTACCATTCCCCGGGTCAGCGTCCTGAATTATCAGACGGCGCTCGATCAGACCGGAGATCCGGAGGAAATTGTGGCTGCGACGCTGGTGAAGATGGACGGCGACGTGGATGGCCTGATGCTGTTCCTCTTCAATCTGCGTTTTGCCAACAGAATCCTGGAAAAATTTATGGGAAAGACTTATGAAGGTCTGGAGGAAATGGATGAGCTTGGCGCGTCAGCTCTGACAGAAGTGGGAAATATTATCATCTGCTCTTATATCAATGCTTTCTCGCAGCTGGCGGGAATGGATATCCAGCTTTCCGTGCCCAGCTTTACCATCAACATGTTAGGCGGCATTCTGACTGTGCCCATGACCGAATGTGGGAATGATACGGATCAGCTGATGTATTTTGACGCCGATTTCCTGATCGAAGGGGAAAAGATGAACGACTGGCTGCTGATGCTGGCTGACATCGCATCTTTAAATAGAATTTTGAGCAAATTAGGGGTTTCATAACGATGTTTGATAGGGATCTTAAAGTTGGAATTGGCGATATGAAATTTGCCAGAAACGATGGTCGGGTCGTCACATATGCACTGGGGTCGTGCATCGGCGTTACATTTTATGATCCGATGATTCGTCTGGGCGCGCTGCTTCATGTCATGCTGCCGAACAAAGGAGCGGGCGGAGATCAGAATCCTTTTAAATACGCGGACGCGGGCATTCGTGAAACATTGCGGAAGCTGACCGCTTTTGGTATGATGAAGTCAAGAACCGTGGTGAAGATCGCCGGCGGAGCAAAAATGTTCGAGATCAGCGGAAAGGCAGATTTCGGAAATATCGGGCAGCGCAATGTTATGGTGGTCAAGCAGGTGTTAAGGGAGGAAGGCCTGCGGATTGCGGCGGAGGACACGGGCGGAACCTGCGCCAGAACCATGTTTCTGGACGTGGCCACCGGCAGCGTTATGATCAGAGCCGTGGGGAAACCAGAGAGGTATTTGTAGAGAAAGGGGCTGAAAAAAGCGATGACAAACAATAAGGATAACAAAGGAATCTTGCTGGAATCGGGAACCAATGAGATCGAGGTTATGAAATTCAAGGTGCTGGGCGAATTTTACGGCATCAACGTGGCCAAGGTGCAGGAAATTATTATGAGCGACAAGGTGAAGCCAATGCCCCATTCTCATCCTGCGGTGGAAGGTATTTTCAAGCCCAGAGAAACCCTGATCACCGTGATCAACCTGCCCTTTTACCTGACCGGGCAGACTGTGGAAAATGCGCCAAGAGATCTGTTTATCGTAACTAATTTCAATAAGATGACGGTAGCGTTCCGGGTGCAGAGCATTGAGGGCATCAGCCGGATTTCCTGGAAGGATATTCAGAAACCGGATAAGACGCTGAATAACGGAGACGAGGGCGTGGCCACCGGTATCGCCCAGTGCGACGATCAGCTGGTGACGATTCTGGATTTTGAGAAGATCGTGGCTGAGATCGCACCTGAGACGACGATTCAGATTTCTGAGATCGACGAGATGGGAGACAGAGCGCTGTGTGACAGCCCTGTGGTGATCGCGGAGGATTCCATTCTGCTGCAGAAAATGATCGACGATTCTCTGGAGCGGGCCGGCTTTATGAACGTGACCAATTTCAACAACGGACAGGAAGCCTGGAACTACCTGCACGGTCTGCGTAACGACCCTGATTTATATAATAAAGTAAATATTATCATTACAGATATTGAGATGCCTGAGATGGATGGACATCGTCTGACCAAACTCATTAAGGACGATCCCCGTCTGAAAAAAATTCCGGTGGTTATTTTCTCATCTCTGATCAATGAGCAGATGTACATTAAAGGAAGGGAGCTGGGAGCCAGCGAACAGCTGTCCAAGCCGGAGATCGGTCATCTGGTAGAGGTGATGGATAAACTGATCGCCAAGTTTAACGAGGAGTTAGGCCGGGAGGCGTAAGACATACATACGAGCGGAATGAATATTGGGAGGGGAGCGCTTTGTCGACGATTATTACGGTATCAAATCAGAAAGGCGGGGTTGGGAAGACGACGACGTCCGCGGCTCTGGCTACGGGGTTGTATCTGGCCGGGAAGAGCGTGCTGGGGATAGACCTGGATCCCCAGGGGAATCTTGGCTTCTGCATGGGAATGCAAAGCGGCGCCAGCTACACGGTGCTGGACGCCTTAAAAGGTATAGTACCGATCAAAGAGGCAATTCAACCCACGAATTACGGCGATATTCTGCCCTCCGATATCACGCTGAGCAACGGTCTGAACGTGTCCGGAAAGCGGGAATGTATCCTGCGGGATACCATTGCCCCGGTCTTAAACCAGTATGATTATATTATTATCGATACGCCGCCGGCGCTGAATCTGCTGACGATTAACGCTTATACGGTGTCTGATTTTCTGATCATCCCCATGGGAAGCGATATCCTGAGCCTGGTGGGGCTGTCCCAGCTTAAGGAGACCATAGACAGCGTAAAAAGCGGTCTGAATCCACGCCTCCGGGTGCTGGGCATTCTGCTGACCCGTTTCAATCCCAGAACGATCCTCTCACGGGATGTGCTGGAGATGGCCGGGCAGCTGGCCGGCCAGATCGATTCGGTTGTTTTCGACACGAAAATTCGAAACGGCGTCGCCATTGCGGAAGCGCCTGCTCATGGGGAAAGTATTTTTGAGTATGATCCCCGTTCCAAGGCTGTTCAGGACTATCAGGATTTCTTAAGCGAGATTGCCGGGAAAATCCATCTCGGGGAGGTGAAATAAAATGCCCAGAAAATCAAATAAAACGTCATATGTAATGAATCTGATCACCAACGGAGAGGAAGAACAGAGTCAGGAAGGCCAGAGCGGGCAGTCTTTGCAGGATGAGCAGGGCGAACAGGCGGCGCAGGGCGGCGGACAGAATACTCTGGCAGCTCAGTCAGCCGTTCCGGGGGCGGCGCCGGAAGCGGAGATCAAAAAGATTGTCGTGGTGGACGAGGATCAGGAAAGCGAACGGCTTTCAGAGGAGATCAAAGGACAGCTGGAGTTACAGCTGGAGGCGGAACTGAAAGAGCGGACTGATGCAAAGCCGGAGGCAGAACAGACGCCGGAACAGCCTTTCCAGGAGACAGAAACAGCGGAACAGAAATCAACGGAGCCTGTCAACACGGCGGCAGATGCCAAAGATGCAGCTCCTTCAGATACAGCAACAACAAAGACAGAGATTGTGGAGCCAACGATGGATACAGAGATGAATACAGTCCCGGAGACAGAGAATATCAATATGACGGCAGAGCCGACAGCGGCAGAGCCGGAAAGCACGGCGGCAGAGCCGGCCGCAGCGGAGAATACGAATACGGCAGCGGAACAGGCCGCGGCGACAGAGACCATACAGCCGGCCGCGGCGACAGAAAATTTGAATACGGCTACACAGCCCACACAGCCGTCCCAGCCCGGATACCGGATGGTGAACGTGATGGAGACGCTGGTGGCCCGTGTGGATCTGGATAAATATATCAAAGAATACGGCGTATGCCCCTGTCCCAGATGCCGCGCCGATGTCCATGCCCTGATTTTGACCTCCCTTCCGTCAAAATATGTGGTTATGGATGAAAACGCCATCAGCGTTATGCTGAACTATTACGAGAGCAGACGAAAAACAGATATTTTTACCGCTACGTTAAAAGCATGCCTGGAAGTAAAAGAACATCCCAGACATGACGGAGCGGCGGAGAAGTAGAGAAGGGAAGAAGCTGATATTTAAACGAATGTGATGATCCGGCAGGATGTGTCCGTACCTAAAGGTATACTTTGCGACGGCACATTCTGCCGGATTTGTGAAAATTCGGCGTATTGCATTCGCGGATCGCAACAAAAGTTCACGATCCGTTTAAAAATGCCGATATATAAACATAGGATAAATCGGAGTATGTCTGAAAGAATGAAGGAACGAGTTTTCAGACGTGTTTCCTGACTGAAAGCGCCCGGAAGCCATATTTGGGACTATTGAGACGACGATGTCAGGCGCGCTTTTACAGAATTGGGAAACGCTCCATCTGAGGAAAGGAGCGGATATTATATGGCAAGCGTATCAGGAGCGACAAGCAGCTTGGGGAATACCAGTTTAAGAGGATTTGGCGGTCTGGCGTCCGGTATCGACAGAGATGAAATGATCGAAGCCATGACATCGGGAACCCAGTCAAAGATCGATTCACAGAAAGGCAGTATGACCAAGCTGGAGTGGAAGCAGGAGGCATACCGCAGCGTTATTGATAAGATTATTGATATAGAGGATGAGTATTTATCTTATGTTTCAGGATCCAACCTGAAGTCTTATAACCTGTTTGCAAAGAACATTATAGATGTGATCGGCGACAGCGATATCACAAAATTTGTAAAGGCCAGCGGCACATCTTCATGGGTGGATAATCTGGCGATTCAGGCGGTAGAGAATCTGGCGTCGGCAGCGACCAGAATGTCGTCCGATATGGGTTCAAGCCCGATTCAGACAGGGATAACGAGTTTGGATCAGGAGGTTACGGTATCGAACCTTTCCGGGCGTCAGCTGATATTTGGCACCACGGGTTATAAGGATGGTAAAGAGATTTTTAACAGCGTAGCAACCTTTACTTTTCCCACTACCTACACGGAGGAAGTGAACGGGGAAAAAATCACCAGAGATATTGATTATACCACCGATGATTATGATGAATTAGCCAGACAGCTGAGTCTGGCAGGCAAAGATTTTAAAGTGGGCGATAATGGTCATCTTTCTTTCGAGTATCTTGACGGAAAGATGCAGATTAAGGTGCTGGACAAAGATAATAAAGAGCTGACTGATCCGGAGTACAAGGTTGCCAGCCGTTCTTCCGCTTTGGAAGCTCTGGGATTTGATAGGAGTAATCTGACTGATTCAGAGAAAAATGGCGGCATTAAGCTTAATCCGGATAATAAAAAGGATTTTGCAGATACCTGTACGACAACCATGACGATGCAAAAGTATCTGGAAGGCAAGAAGCTGACTGTTTCCTACGGCGGTCAGACAAAGACCATCGATCTGTTAAAAGCGGGCGATAACGTTAAAGATATGAATGACCTGCAGGCGAAACTTCAGGAGCGTCTGGATAAGGCTTTTGGTAGAGGCAAGGTAACCGTTGATCAGGGTTCGGAAGGCCTGTCCTTTAAGGCGGCGGACGATCCTGACGGCAAAACGCAGACCCTGACGATTAATTCAGATAATGCGGAGCTGCGGAAAATTATCGGAATTGAGAAAAACGCTTCCAATAAACTGAGCGTAGACGCCAGTCTCTGGAGTAACCGTGAGAAGTTTGGATTTACAGGATATGATGAAGACAGCGATGCAGATAAAGCAAGATTCCAGGAAGAATTGAAAAATTTCACAATCAACGGAACCAAAATCGAAGGCATCACCGCCGACACAACGGTCAATGAACTGATAAAGCTGATCAATTCCAATAAGGAAGTAGGCGTAAAAGCTTCTTATATGAGCGGAAGCAATCAGCTCCTGCTGGTAGCGACAGAGACCGGTTCAGGAAGGCAGATTACTTTTGGCGATGAAACAGTCGGCGCCGACGGGAAGGTGGTAGAAGGAAATGGCGGCGTTGCAGCCAAGATCTTTGGAGGCGGGGCTATCGAAGACGGCAAAGATGCCAGAATCCTCGTCAGCTATGGCAACGGCGTTTCCCAGACCCTTACCAGCTCGACAAATACCTTTAATCTGGAGGGAATGAAGGTAACGGTTTCCGGGGAGTTTGGTTATAAGAAAGATGAGGACGGAAAGATAATAGAGAAGGATGGACAGAAAGTACTCGACACCTCCCAGACCGTAACGTTCAGCGCGAAAGCCGACGTGGAAAAGACGACTGAAACGGTAAAGAAATTCTTCGAGGCCTTTAACGCCATGGTAGAAGAGGTGAACGGCCATGTAACGACCCGTCCGGACAGCGCCTATGGCCCTCTGACAGAGGCACAGAAGGAAGAAATGGATGAAAAGTCCATCGAGAACTGGGAGACCAAGGCCAAGCAGGGCATTCTCTTTGGCGACACCTCCATGAACGATTTCAGCGTCGCTCTCCAGAGAGTAATGGTAAATCTGATGAACAGCGGAATCTCCTACTCGGATCTGAAAGAGATCGGAATCGAGATGTCGGATAACGAAAAAGACGGCGGAAGGATTCTCTTTGACGAGGAGAAATTTAAGAAAGCTATGGAAAATGATCCTGAGCTGGTTTCGAATATTTTCACCGGCGGCGGCGACGTAAAGAAAGGACTGGCCTATGTGATAGAGGACACCCTGACGCCTTACGCTACCAGATACAGAAGCGATAATGCCGCTGCTCCCGGGGCTGCCGGTTCTTACGGCCGTCTGGTGGAGGAAGCCGGTTCCGAAAAGATGCCGATGTCCATATCTAAAAACTGGATCAATACGCAGCTGAAAGAAATGGAGAAAACGATCAATACATTAAAATCCCGGCTGAAGACAGAGCAGGATCGGTATATCAAGCAGTTTACGACGATGGAATCGATGATCAATAAGTTTAATACGCAGGCCGGTTATCTGTCTCAGTTCCAGGGGTAAGAATCCAGACTGGGGATGAAACGACATGAATGAATTCCAGAAGTATAAAGAGGCAAGTATCTATTCCATGAGCGGCGCCGAGCTGCTGAAGATGCTGTATGACGAGGCTGTCAGCCGTCTGACAAAAGCAGAGATTGCTCTGGAAGATCAGGCGTATGATCTGTTTGACGACTGTCTGTTTCGGGTTTCCAGGATCGTCCGCTATCTGGACGATATCCTGGATATGCAGCAGCCTGTCAGCCGGGATCTGCGGCGGATTTATAATTACCTGATCCTGGACCTGAGTAAAGTGAAGGCGGGACGCGAGCATCAGAAAGAAGAAATTCCGCGTATTCGCAATATTCTTTCGGAACTGGGCGGAGCTTTTGACGAGGCCAGCAGGAAGGTCTCGAATATGCAGTCCATTGGCAGACAGATGCAGGAAAGAAGTATCCGCGGATGAGAAAACGTATAGAGTCAGGAGGCGGCGATATGGTACTGGATATGACGGAAATAGAGATTTTACTGCAGCGACGGTATAACTGTCTCCGGGAGATCAGGCGCCTGACCCAGGAAATGCTCGATACGCTTTCCCGGGGAGATGAGGTTTCTTTATCTCTGATGCTGGATATGCGGGCGGAGGAGATTGAAAAATATGAGTTTTGCCAGGAAGAAATCTGGAAGAAAGCAGCGAGGGGTCCCCAGGAATCCGAAGCGGTAAGACGGATTATGAATACAGATCCGGAAGAAGGACTTGCGGCGGCGGAACCGGAAGAACAGCTGGCATATCAGATACGTAAAAAAACAGTGGATTTGATCCCGGAGGTCCAGCAGCTGAATCAGCGGCTGGGTCTCCGGCTGAATGCCGGGCAGAAATGAAAGTAGATGACTATGAATAACCGAGTAATAGTTGAAGGACGTTTTCTTGTGAATATGGCCGGAGCCTTTATCCGGCAGGATGATCAGCGACCGATCCGCGGCCAGTTAGACTGGGAGCGGATTTATCGCGTGGCGGATTACCATAAAATTACCAATCTGGTTTACCTGTCCACGCTGGGTACCGGAAAAAAAATCTCGCCGAAATGGCAGGATGCTTTTGCGGAACGATACTGGCAGGGTCTGCAGTATGGAGAGGTGTGCAAAGAAGCCGAGCAGGAGATTCTGACCCTTTTGGATATGCGGGAGATTTCCTGCGCGATTCTGGAATCTTGCGAGTTCCGCAATCTTTATCAGGTCTCCGAAGCCGCTTCCAATGTGCCCCTGCGTCTTCTGATGGACGAGGAGAGCTATACGCTGGCCAAGGGCTATCTGGTTGACCTGGGCTACGAGACGGACCGGTTTTATACCGGTTTTGGCGAGCGGATGAAGCGCACGGCCGGTATCCGTGTGGAAATCTACCGGAAGCCTCCGTTTCTGACTCCTGCCTATGAGAAACAGATGCAGTTCCTTATGCGTCGGGCTTTCGTCAAGGAGTCTTATCACACTGTCCGAACATTGAATCTGGAAGATCGCTTTATTTATTATATGGCAGGCTGCGCATACCATTACGCGCAGGATGAACTGGTGATACGGGAACTGATGGATCTGTATCTGTACCATAAAACCTGGCAGGAGCAGATTAATCAGGATCATGTACGAAAAGTACTGTCTGATTTCCGTGTGGACCAGCTGGCCGATAAGCTGCTGCATCTGGCCTATATGTGGTTCGGTTCCATGGAAGAATTGAATCTGGAAGAAGGCCAGCGCTATGAGCCGATGGAGTATGATGTGCTGGAAGAGCGAATCTTAAGCAGAGGATTGTTCGGCGGAGAAGATCATGAGACGGATCAGCAGGCGGTGTTCCTGCGGGAAATGATCGAGAAGACCGAGGACAAGGAACGGCGTCAGGACCGGGCTGAGAGACGCCGGCAGCGGAATGCGGAGCGCAGACAGGAGATGAGCCGGAAGCTTCGGTGGGCTTTCCCGGAATATCGTTACATGTGCGCGATCTACCCGATTCTGGAAAAGATACCATTGTTTTTGCCTTTTTGCTGGATGACGCGTTTACTCCGGTTTTTATTTATTCGAAAGTGATTGTTTACTGATAAAAAATCAAGTGAAAGCTTATTGATAAAAATTCATATAAAAAACTAACAGCTGCGGAAAACAGAGAGATTGTCAGTCTTCGTTTTCCGCAGCTGTCGTTGACTGCGGTATGCCGGCTCCGTCTTCCTTTTGTTTTGGACGGTGACTTAAAAGCGCGGCATGTATGGCATGGAGATATTCGCTCTGGGGAGTCATGGCGTCCTTATTGACAACCTCCGCTTTGGAGAGCTCTTCCCGTAATATCGAAATCTGCTTGGGCGCGTCGATGGCGATTCTTACGCCCTCCGACCCGCACTCCAGAACAGTAATCCGGATATTATCCCCGATTAATATACTTTCATCTTTTTTTCGCCTCAATATCAGCATCTATTCACTCCTGCTTTCACTGTTTTCAGAATCCTGGAGAAAATCGCCTATTCTGTGGCGGAATTGATATTGAGAACCCTCCAGAATAACCTGCATCCCCTTAAGCGTCTCCGGGTTAATGGTTAAAGGACACTTTAAGTTTACCATACTGTCACACAGATCCTTTTTGACAACACAGACGACATAATAAGATAACTCGCCGCTGTCCTCAACTCCCAGAGAAAACAATTCTTCCGGAGTCAGGACAGGGGAGTAATCCGGGCACAAAAGGACAGGATTCATTACCGCAAAAGATATTTCAGGTTTCTGGACGGACTGCAGGACCAGCAGAGAGCTGTCGTCTTCATCGAGACAGATCAGCAAATATTCTGTCAGGTCCGGAAATCCGAACAGTCCGTCCGGAAACAGGATCAGGTCGTCTTTTTCATACTGAATATCACCATAATCTGTGGCAATTAAATTCATAGTCCGTACTTCTCCTATAATACCATATCTACATTTTCACCGACAGGCGACCAGCTGGGCGGAACATAATTAAATCCTCCCATATACTCAAACGACACGCCGGGTCTTTGCAGGACAATCGTCATATCGACGGCTGGTACATAAGACAGCTCTCCGCTGGCCACGCGCAGATCGAACGAAGCCTTCTGCATGTCGTAAGTTGCCTGTGCCTGTTCTATATAAGCGCTTCCTTCGCTGAAAGAACCGGAATCGGCAGAATAAGAATAGTCAGCAGCCGTAGGGGCAGACAGCGTCAGATTCTCAGTTTCCGGTACGGAAACTTTTGGCTGAACCTCGACAGGAGCGGTTGCGGCAGGGTCGGCCATAGGAGCATCCTTGGAAAGCTGCTGCGGCTGGCTTTTCGTGAAAGCGCGTCTGATCTGGCTGGTATCATGGGCGTTGAAATTACCCTTGCCAGAGTAGCGCAGCTGAAAGCGAGCCTGCATCGCCATAACCCGACGACGTTCGGCATCAATATTACCGCTGGACACCAGTCTTGCGTTCTGCCTGAAATGAACTGCTTCATATGGAGTAATGGTGGCTTTGATCAATTGACTCATAATCTCCCCTCCTTTCTTAAAAATATAACTTAATTATATATAAATAATTATATATCGAAACCAGTTAACTGATGAAGTTAAATAAAGAGGCCTCCATCAGTTTGGAGCTGAGCTGTAAGGATGCGTTGTAGGACTGCTGGAAGGAGAACATTTCCATAATAGATTCATAGGGATCTGCTCCCAGCTTATCTTTGTACTGCTCAATCAGACCGTATTTAATGTCTTTCAGTCTGTCCTCGGTGGTGTCGATCAGTGAATATTTGGTTCCCAGATCGCTGTATACATTGCTGATCTTGTCTTCGGTAAGGGTCATCTCATCCATGACCCCTCCCAGATAACCGGTGAATTTTTCAAGATCACCATCTTTAAGGTATGTTTCCGTAGCGGCGAGCGCCTGGCCCATCAGACCTACGGCGCTGTTATTTAAAGCGTCCAGAAGGTTGGTTTCCAGAACGGCCGGATCGTTGGGATCGGAAAGAGCCGCCGCTTTATCGGCGCTGAGTCCGGTCAGTACGCTGAAACCGCTGGTGAAGGTGTCTAATAAAGTGGTTTTATCGTCAATAGTGCCGTATCCCAGGTCTACATAGCCGCGCTCGGTCATAGATTTCTGGATTTTTTCCAGAGCCTGCTGTTGAGTAAGAGGATTCCCATCACCATCAGTAGCGTTGCCGACGCTAAAACCATAACCTTCCGTTCCGTCTGCCTTTGTAATCTTTCCCATTACCAGTTCAATTTTAGTGGCCTGGTCCTCTCCCGGGAACTGATGGCTAAAGGTCAGTGTCTTTCCATCTCCGCTCATCGTAAATGGAGCCGTGGAAAGGTCGTTGCCGCCATAGATATAAAAGTTCTCATACTGGGCGTTCAGGGCGTTCACCATACTCTGCTGTTTCTGGAGCAGGCTGGACTGGATCGTGCCTACGGTGGTCATATCCACGTTATTGGTTCCGTTCAGAATGTATTCGATATCGCTGTTTTTCGCTTTGCTCAGCAGCGACTGAATCTCTCTTGCGCCCAGCTCCTGCTGATAGATCCGGTTCTGAACGTCTGACATCAGCTGGAGTTTGGATTCCACATCCTGATACTGGTGATCCATCTTCTTGCCCTGATAGTAGGCCAGAGGATTATCGGCAGCCGCCTCATAGGCAGCGCCGCTGGAAATCTTGTTCATCGCTTTGTTTAATTTACTGTGTACGTCATTGACTGCCGTGCTGTACTTGCGGTACATCGGCGCATTTGTAACACGCATATGATATCCTCCTGTCAGATTATGATTATCTGCCTACAAGGCCGGTGTTGTTGATCAAAGTGTTCAGCGCCTCGTCCAGAGCCGTCATCAGACGGGAGGCCGCGTTGTAGGCGTTCAGGTACGCCATCATATTGGAAGCTTCCTCATCCAGGCTGACAGCCGAAATCTCGTCCCTGCTGCTCTGTATTCCGTTAAGAACCGTGACATTGGTCTTAAGGGATATCTGGTTCGAAAAAGAATCCGTGGCCAGAATCGTGGAAACATGGTTCATAAAGGATGAGAAAGAGTTTTTATCTAAATCGTCATAAGTACTCTCAAAAGCTTTCAGCATCTCCAGGACCGTGTCGTTGGTGCTGATCGGACCGCCCTGTCCATCGTCGATACCGGTTCCCAGATGTACTTTTCCGGCAAGCCAGTTATCGGAGATGGCGATATCTTTGGCCGTGGTGCCTTTGAGCAGATCGCCAGGTCCAGGGGTACCGGGAGTGACAGGCGGATTAGTCGCGTATTCTACCGCTTTATTATTGATTTCATTAATTTTATTGGCAAAGGTTTCAGCAAGTTTATCCAGCTCATTCATATAATACTGGTATCCGCGCATCGTATCGTTACCCTGGCCGGTTGCCGTTTTTCCAAGCATATCCAGACTGGACTGGATGGAACCGGTAGCGAAGCGGTCGGCGGTAGTGGTATTCGCGCCTGCGGCAATTACAATATCATCCTTACCTGTCGCGCTTTCAGCCTTGTTAAATGTAATGGAAGTCGTCGTGTAATCCGGCGTAATATTTCCATTTGCGTCTGTTTTGGTTCCTGTCGTCGTTATGTCCAGACTGCCGTAATTCTGTCCCCGACCGCCCTCTGAGCCGTTTACCAGCGTCAGATGTTCCAGTTTGCCTGTCGCTCCGTCGGTATAGACCATATCTACCTGTAAGTCATATGGCCAGCCTTCTCTGTCAGAATCTTTATAATATGTCACTTCAATCGGAATATAGCTGGCCAATTCATCCAGCAGCATATCCCGTTCATCCATCAGTTCCAGACTGGGCTGATCTACAACCTGATTTCTCTTAATCTGAATATTCAGATCGCCGATCCGTTTTAAAAGATCATTTACGGTCTGGACAGCGCCGTTTTCACTGGTACCTTCTCCGTTTAATACCTCGTATTCCTGCTTCTCCGCTTTTTCGATCAGACTCGCGGCTTCATTTAACGCGTTTGTCAGAGCCTGCATGCGGGCCCGCAGCTCGCTGTCAAAGATCGGGTCGGTTACCTTCGGCGGATCCTGCTCGTTGGTCAGAACGGACTGAACGTCGTCGAAAGCCTGGCGGATACCGGAAATCGTATGTTCGTCGAGGAAGTTCGCCAGCGTGTCCAGAGAAGTCTGTCTCGTATCAAAATAGCTGGATTTTACAATCTGATCCCGATATTGAACGTCCAGATAAGGGTCCCGGATCCGGGAAACACCGTCCATCTTTACGCCGAAACCTACGTTAATTTCAGCGCCATTGGCATAATGAGAAACGGGACTTAAATGATTCAGGCTGGTTACGTCCAGCTGCTGACGGGTATATCCCGGCGTATTCATATTCGAAAGATTCTGCCCTACGATGTCCAGACGCTTCTGGTTGGCCTGCAGAGAAGAAAGAGCGGTTGTGATACCGGCAAATGTAGCTCTTACCATAATAACTTATCCTCCAAATTATATATGCCTGAAATATGTTCCATATATGCGCGAAACGGATTTCGTACGCATTTAAAACATATTTCGCGTATGCGTGAAACAGATTCTATACATATCTGTCATGAAAGGAAGCGGGAGCCTTGCCGTCCGGCCTTCTGGTCATCTCGGCGGTCATAATCTCCAGCTCTCTGAGCCGGACTCTGAGCATCCGATCGGAAGTATCCCGGTTTTTTTTCAGACGATCCGTTCGTTCGCGAAGCTCCGTAAATATCGGTGAAAGCGCTTCCTTCTGTTCCGGATCGGCAGTATCCATAATCTGCCGGAAGGTCAGGCCATCCCATCCAAGGGCCGCCGCCTGCTCCATCCGCTGTTTTTCCAGTCCCCGCAGCGATAAGATCAAAGGCTGTTCTCTGCGCATCAGCGGATCCAGCGCGTCGTGCTGCTTTTCCGCGGCGGCTGTGGCCTTTTCATCTTCTATATGGGCCAGTTTCTCTACCACGTCAGAAAGCTGACGAAGCGTTCCCAGAAATTCTTCCAAAGCTGTCATCTGTCCCGTCCTTTCCATAATCATAGTGGCATATCTCGTTCTTTTTTATTTATTGTGCCTGTAAACCGTAGGCCAGCAGGCTTTCCGCAATCCGTCTCGCGTCTGTCTGGTAGGTTCCGTTCATCACCTGCTGACGCAGCGCCATCACCCGTTCCGACGGCACCGTCTCCTTGATCTGCTCCATGGAGCCGCGAATCGTAAGCTTGTCATAGTCCGCAGGCTTTCCTTTCGCAAAGGCAGTGTCCGAAATGTCCGTCCGTCCCGCTGCCGGCGCGATGGAACGGCAATCAGGATACTCCGTATTCACAGTATATAATTTAACGTTCATGACACCCTCCTTTTCTGTTTATAATTGGTAGAATCTGAAATCCGCGTCTTGTCTTTTCCTTATTACTAAGGAACAACCGGCGTATGATATGGTACCCGCGGAAAATCATAATCTTATAATATATTATCGGCGTTTTTCCTGAAAAGATTACAAATGTTTTAGCGGGTTTTTCATTTTAGGATATTGCGATATACTGAACACAAGGAAACCTCTGTGTGCAGTTTCCGCCGCGCGGGGAAAGGAACGTTAGAACGAATAAAAAACGAAAAAAATAAAAAATTACTATTAATATTATATCAAAAATGACGATATAATAAACGTAGAACAGTGATTCTGATCTGCAACAAAGCTCAAAACTTATTTGCCAGGGCCCGGCAGATAAGGAAAAAGGAACAGGGAGGTTCCTTACAGTATTTCATAACAGGAGGGAAACTTTATGATTATTCAACATAACATATCAGCGATTAACTCTTACAGAAACTTAGGCATCAACAACGACGCGTTAAGCAAAAACCTTGAGAAACTGTCTTCCGGTTACAAGATCAACCGTGCAGGCGATAACGCTGCCGGCCTTGCTATTTCCGAGCAGATGCGTTCTCAGATCGCAGGTCTGAATCAGGCCGTTACCAATGCGAAGGACGCTATCGGTATGATCCAGACAGCAGAAGGTGCGCTGGCTGAGACTCACTCCATGCTGAATCGTATGGTTACCCTGTATACCCAGGCTGCTAACGGAACTTATGCAGAAGCTGCAAACGGCTCCACTACCGCCAGAGAGAATATCCAGGTAGAGCTTGAGAGACTGAAAGAAGAGATCGACCGTATCGGTAATCAGACTGATTTCAACGGCATCAAGCCTCTGAGTGCGTCCATGGGTACTGCCAATACTGTGATGACATTCCAGATCGGACCGTCTTCTCCTGAGACCATTGAGGTTAACTGTGGCGGTATGACATCAAGCATGCTGGGTGCAATGGGACAGAAGGGCGATTATACAACGCCTTCCGTAAATACAACGCCTGACAGGACTATTGCAGACATCGTTGAAGACGAATATGTAATGAGTGTTAACACAGCGAACGAGGCAATTGATATCGTTAATCAGGCGATTAATATGGTATCTTCTTACCGTGCTCAGCTCGGTGCCGCTCAGAACCGTCTGGAGCATACCATCAACAGCTTACAGGTAAGCTCTGAGAACATCACCGCTGCCGAGTCCCGTATCCGTGATACCGATATGGCTGACGAGATTACCAAGTACACGAAGAACAACATCCTGTTGCAGGCAGCTCAGTCCATGCTGAGCCAGGCTAACGCAACTCCTCAGGGCGTTCTGAGTATGCTGCAGTAATCAGTTTGATGAAGTTTAAATCGCTATTAAATTTGTATATTCCTATATAGGATAAGTAAAGGCCATTTTGAGGGGTAACAGCCACAAAATGGCCTTTCCCGGCTGTCAGAGAGGAGAATGGAATGGGAGCAGGCAAGCTAAGGCTGTCGCAGTGTATGATCGTGAAAAACGAGGAGAAAAATATTGAGCGGGCTCTTTCCTGGGGAAAGGAGCTTATGTGGGAGCAGATTGTCGTGGATACGGGCAGCACCGACCGGACTGTGGAGATCGCGGAGCGGATGGGGGCGAAGATTTACCATTTCACCTGGATTGACGATTTTGCTGCCGCGAAGAATTATGCGATTCAGAAAGCTTCGGGAAACTGGATAGCATTTCTGGATGCGGACGAGTATATGCTGCCGGAGGATGTGCAGAAGCTGCCCAGGACGATTAAAAAGGCGGGAAAGCTGGGGCTGGAGATTCTCCGTACCCTCTGGATTCAGGTGCTGGATGGGGATAAGCTGGATATGGCGGCCATGCAGTACCGGATTTTTAAAAACAGCCCGTCGGTCCGGTATATTAAACCGATCCATGAACAGCTTGCCTATAACGGAGCGGCTATCGACAGGCATGTCCTGGACGCTACAGATCTTTCTATTTATCATACGGGTTATATGAGTGACGTGAGCGTACAAAAGTGCGTCCGCAATATTCGCATCCTGCTAAAGGAACTGGAAGCAAAACCGGAGGATCCGGATCTTATGGGATATCTGGGAGACGCTTATAAAGGGCTGAAAACCGATGAGGGCTACGAAGACGGGCTTTCCTGGTACCGAAAGGCGCTGCCTCACATCTTTCGGCTGGGACACAGGGATGAGCGGGACCACTATACCGTTGGTCAGCTGATGGCGATGTTATATAAAAAAGGCCTTACGGATCCGGAGGCCGAACGGGAAATGATGGAAATTTATCGTCAGGCTGAACAGCATTTTACCGGCTTTTACGATCTGGAATATATTGTAGGGCGGTTTTACGCTCAAAAGGAGGATTACAAAAAAGGAGAATATTATCTGGAACGGGCGGTGTCCATGCTGGAGCAGTATGGGACGAAAGTTTTTAACACGCTGATGACCAGCGATCTTCAGGAAACCTGGAGGGCGCTGGCACTCTGTTATTATTACAACAATAAAATGGACAAGTGTGTTAACTGCTGCGTAGGGCTGCTGAAAGTGGACAAAACACATGTCGGCACGCTGGAGATTCTGCTCCGTTGTTTTAAACATGAAGATCCTGAAGCAGTGTTGGGCTTCCTTGGGAAATTGTATAATCTGAACGATCTCAGCGACCGGATTCTGCTCCTGCGCGGAATTGTGCGCGCCAAACCGGACGGCAGAGGTGTCCTCGGCGTACTGCGGCAGTATTGTACGGAGGAGGAGCTTGCCGTATTAAAACCCGGGGACGTGTAAATGTGAAAAGTAAATATGAATTTTAAAGAGACGCATATAAATAAAAATAATTTCTAAATAGTATAAATTATTGTTAACATTACCGAAAAGATGACGATATAATAAGTGTAGGGCAGTAAATCTGTCCTGCAAAGTTCAAAACTTATTTGCCAGGGCCCGGCAGATAAGGAAAAAGGAACAGGGAGGTTCCTTACAGTATTTCATAACAGGAG
>CAJTTU010000021.1 GCA_910579325.1 uncultured Lachnospiraceae bacterium
GATAAAGTACAGAAGAGAATATGATAATACACTTAAGATAAAAAGGCTGTCGATTTCGGCAGCCTTTTGACACATTTATATATTTTTTTGAAATTATGGATGTCTTTTTAAATTTTTTCTTGTGTATATTCCTTTATTATGTGGAGATAAGAGGCGGGAACTCTGAGCCTGCCATAACCAACGCCCAGTGAAATATCAGGCTTATTAGCTCCGTGAAAATCGGAACCGCCGCTTTTCAGCAGATGATGCGCGGCAGCCAGATGCAGCATGGAAAGCTGTTGTGCCTCAGAATAAGTGGAGTACATCGTCTCGATTCCATCGAGTCCAAAGGTTTTCAGGTGTGTAACCATAATCTCCAGCTCCTGATCAGTCATATGATAGAGAAGAGGATGGGCCAGAATGGCGGCGCCCCCGGCTTTATGAATCACATCGATAGCCTCATCAGGGGAAACATAGGCTTTTTCTACATAATATGGACAGCCTTCGCCGATATATCTGTCAAACGCCTCATTCTTATTGTTCCAGACGCCTTTATCCACGAAAAACCTTGCGAAGTGGGCACGGGTCAGGGTTGCGCCGGGGAATTGCTGTTTCAGCTCCGGTACGGTTACTGAAAATCCGCCCTCCGTCAGTTTTTCAGCCATGATCTCATTTCGCTTTTCGCGGTTGTCCTGGTAATGATGAATAGATCGAAGCAGAGAAGGATTTTTATAATCAATCAGCAACCCGACGATATGAATGTCTTTTTCATAATAGAGACAGGACATCTCGATACCGGGAACCAGTTCAATACCGGAACCGGATGCAGCGCTGATGGCTTCAGGGATACCTGCTACCGTATCATGGTCTGTCAGGGCAATAGCGGATAGTCCTTTCGCCCCGGCAAGCCGGATCAGCTGACCGGGTGTACAGGTTCCGTCTGAGAAACAGGAATGAACATGAAGATCAATCCAATGGGTCATTACTGTGCCTCTCCCTGGGAATTCTCATTTAATTGGGCGATCTGCGGATCATCTGGTCTCAGCTCTCTGCGGTTCGCCATGACAATATCATAATTGCTCTGCATAGAGGTCATGAAAGCGGCGAATTTATTCTGTGTATTTTCCATGGAATGGCTAATGATGGTCTGTAAGCTTTTCAGCATCTCATCCGTATAACGGACCGAAGCTTCCCGGATACCGTTTGCGTCGTTTGTGGCATTGTCCACGATGGTCTGGGCCTGGGCGTTAGCCTGTTCGATCAACTGGTTAGCCTGCTCCAGCGCGCGGCGCATGATTTCGTGCTCATTGATCAGTTCGTCGGTCTGCTTGTTGGCAGCGTTTAACAGGCTGTCGGCTTTTGCCTTGGCATCTGAGAGAATGGAATCTCTGCTGCTGATAATTTTCTGGTATTTTTTGATTTCATCGGGAACACGCAGACGTAAATCTACCAGCAGATCATCAATAATATCCTTATCCACGATAATTTTTTTGTTGTTGGAAAAGGGCTGGGCTTTACAGGAATCTATGTAATCTTCTATTTCGCTGATCAGCTCTTCAATTTTACTCATGATGATTCTCCTTCAATCTGACTGAATGACATAATAATATACGATAAAGGGGTTGCTATAAGAATTTCTTTCGCATTTCCCTTTCCACGAATTCCGGCACGAATGCGCTGATGTCGCCATGGAAACTGGCGACTTCCCGGACAGTGGTGGAACTTAAATAAGAGTATTTTAAATCCGTAGTTAAAAAGACCGTATCCAGCTCCGGAGCCAGAATATGATTGGTCTGTGACATCTGCAGCTCATATTCAAAATCCGTAATGGCTCGAAGCCCCCTTACAACTACGTGACTGCCATATGCTTTCGCAAAGTCGACCAGGAGCCCGCAAAATGAGGTGATTTCTACATTCGGTAAATTTTTCGTAACGGTATTCAGCATCGATACCCGTTCGTCTACGGTGAACAGAGGTTTTTTTGACTGGTTATTCAATACGCCGACAACCAGCCGGTCAAATATTTTTGACGCTCTCTCTATAATATCAATGTGTCCGAAGGTGATCGGGTCGAAACTGCCCGGATAAATAGCGGTTTTCATGGATTCCTCTTTCTGACGCGGTTAATATGCCGGTGAACCGTCCGGCTGATATTCGATATAAACCTCAGACGATTCACCAGAGGTATCTGCAGCGTCATCCGGTGTATTTTGGATCGTATTTTCTTTTAATAATAACGGGAGCATACCTGCGAATGATCTGACTTATGGGCGTAACAGGCGTATGAAAACGTGTTGATTCGTTTTATAACGTTTTTGTCTGTCCAGCTCAAAGCCTAACTGAGGCAGATAGCCAAAGTCTGTGTCTAAGGCAGCCTCCACTATGATTCTGGTATAAGGGTCCACATACTTGCAGACGCCGTTTTGAATGCGGGCAATTAAATATTCCAGCACCCGTTTTTCCTGGTTCTGTCCGTATGGAGGATCCATAAAAATGAAATCGACAGGATACTCCAGCGATTCCAGTGCGGACAGCCCATGTATTACGTCGCTCGTCATCACTTCGGCTTTTTCTGAAAGATGAGTGAAATCAAGATTTTGCCGGATAATAGCGGCCGCCTTCGGGTTGTTTTCGATGAACCAGGCTTTTTTTGCTCCGCGGCTCAGCGCTTCGATTCCGATCGCTCCACTTCCCGCAAACAAATCCAGAAAATGAGAGCCGGGTAAATCCGTATGTAAAATATTAAACAGAGTTTCCTTGATACGGTCCTGTGTGGGACGTGTGTCTAACGTATCCAGCGTTTTTAAAGGAAGGCTTCGCGCGCTTCCTGCGATTACTCTCATGCGATACCTCATGTGATTCCAGAGGTGCCTTTGGGCCGGATTTTACCCGGGACAAGCACTTGGGCTATCTCATTATATTATGTTATCCGAATTCTTACAAGGGTAAAATCAAAAAAAGTAAAAATAAATTCAAAATAAATGTAAAGAAACTATTGCATTTTTTTTAAAATCTAGTATAATAATGAAGCGAGCCCAAATATACGGGCCATAAGCTTCCTTAGCACAGTTGGTAGTGCACTTCACTCGTAATGAAGGGGTCGCCGGTTCAAGTCCGGCAGGGAGCTTTTTTTGTTTTTGTTTTTTCCTTTTTCCGATGTGTTTGATTGGGTTGATATAAGATTAAGGAACAGAACGTTTTTGGATTTTCGCAAGGTATATATTTATCATTTATTATTCTACTATATTTATCATCAAAAAGGAGTGACTGTTTACGATGAACAAAAAATTGAGAGTTGGTATTCTTGGCGCGACGGGTATGGTGGGGCAGAGATTTATTACGCTGCTGGAGAATCATCCCTGGTTTGAGGTGGTGACCCTGGCGGCCAGCCCCCGGTCTGCGGGAAAAACTTATGAGGAGGCCGCGAAAGGGCGCTGGAAGATGACTGCTCCTATGCCGGAAGCCGTTAAAGGGCTGATTGTGAAAGATGTGAACGACGTGAATGCGGTCGCTCCCGACGTTGATTTTGTATTCAGCGCGGTGGATATGAGCAAAGAAGAAATCAAAGCCATTGAGGAGGCTTATGCGAAAACGGAAACCCCCGTCGTATCCAATAACAGCGCTCATCGCTGGACACCGGATGTACCTATGGTGGTTCCGGAGCTGAACCCGGAGCATCTTACCGTGATCGCTGATCAGAGAAAGCGTCTGGGAACCACGAGAGGCTTTATCGCCGTGAAGCCGAACTGTTCGATTCAGAGTTATACGCCGGCGCTGCATGCGTTGAGAGATTTTGGAATTAAAACTGTGGTAGCCACCACTTACCAGGCGATTTCCGGCGCCGGAAAGACTTTTAAGGACTGGCCGGAGATGGCGGATAATGTGATTCCGTATATTGGTGGTGAGGAAGAGAAAAGCGAGCAGGAGCCTCTGCGTATCTGGGGCCGGGTGGAGAACGGACAGATCGTAAAGGCGGAAGGTCCGGTGATTACCACCCAGTGTATCCGTGTGCCGGTATCTGACGGACATACGGCAGCGGTATTCGTGGATTTTGAGAGAAAGCCGGCCAGAGAGGAGATCATCCGGCGGTGGAATACTTTCCGGGGGTTGCCTCAGGAGCTAAAACTGCCCAGCGCGCCGGCGCAGTTTATCAGATATTTTGAGGAGGATAACCGTCCGCAGACAGCGCTGGACAGAAATTATGAGAATGGAATGGGCGTATGCGTGGGCCGGCTGAGAGAGGATACGGTATACGATTATAAATTTGTGGGCCTGTCCCACAACACGATTCGGGGCGCGGCCGGCGGCGGCGTGCTGATCGCGGAGCTTCTGACGGCACAGAAATATATCACTGCAAAAATGTAAAAGCTTTTCTGCAGGACAGTGTATTTGCCGCACAGTCCGTATGATGACAGGCTGCGCGGCAGTTTTTATATGTATCCGCAAAACAGAAACAATGAAGAATTCAGGAGAAACAGGATGAGTCTAGTATGTACAATTGAAAAGAAATCTTTTGGCAAAGTGAAGGATGGGAGTGAGGCCTCTCTCTACGAGGTGCGTGGTTCCAACGGCATGGGCTTCTCAGTCAGTGATTTTGGCGCGACGCTGGTATCTCTGTGGATTCCGGGGCCGGAAGAAGCTGTTTCGGATGTGATTCTTGGCTATGACTGTGCCGCAGGCTATGAAAACAATGGCGGACATCTGGGCGCCACGGTGGGACGGAGCGCAAACCGTATCGCGGGAGGACGGTATACGCTGAACGGAAAAGTCTGTCAGTTGGACCAGAATAACGGGGAGAATAATCTGCACAGCGGTCTCAATTATTATGGAAAGCGTTTCTGGGAGACAGAGCTGCTGAATGACGGTGTCCGTTTTGCACTCAGCAGTCCTGACGGGGACCAGGGACATCCCGGCAACGCGAGAATTACTGTAGATTATACATTGACAGAGGAACGGGGCGTCCGTCTGACCTACCATGGAATCTGTGATCAGGATACGGTGATGAATCTGACCAATCACAGTTATTTTAATCTGGAAGGGGCGGAGGGAAAGAGCGTTCTCCCGCATCAGCTCCAGGTGTATGCCCGTCAGTTTACCCCGACGGATGGAAGTCTGATTCCAACCGGTGAACTGGTATCAGTTGACGGAACGCCGATGGATTTTAATGTTATGAAAGAAATCGGCCGGGATATCGGGGCAGATTATCCGGCGCTGAAACTGGCAGGCGGCTACGACCATAATTACGTGCTGGACAATAATGGAAAATTTGCTCTGGCGGCCGTATATCAGGCATACGGGCGCAGGATGGAGGTCTATACCGATCTTCCCGGAATGCAGATTTATACCGCTAACTTTTTAGAGGCCGAGGGAAAGAATCATGCGGCCTACGGCAAATATTCGGGAGTCTGCTTCGAAACCCAGTATTTCCCCAACAGTATCAATGTTCCGTCGTTCCCGTCTCCGGTGCTGAAAAAAGGCGAGTCTTTCCGGTCGGTGACAGAATATCGTTTTTCATGGTAGGTGAGTCCGAAGATGGATGAAGTTCTCAAGCTGGAGCAGGATATCATAACGGTGGATATGTATCTGAAGCTGCGGGATGCGGTGGGCTGGAAAAAGCTGAGCAGAAGCCAGGCCGAAAAGGCGCTTAGGAACAGTCTGTGTACCATGTGTGTGACGCTGGCCGGTCAGCCCATCGGCATGGGAAGAATTGTCGGGGACGGCAGCGTGATCTGTTATATTCAGGATTTGATTATCCATCCCAATGCCCAGGGTATGGGTGCGGGGGTAATGCTGATGGAGGCGCTGATCTCTTATGTGAAAGGGATTACCGAGGAGGGAACGGAGATGATGCTGGACCTGATGTGCGCCAAGGGACGGGAGCTCTTTTATGAGAGCCACGGTTTTTTGTCCCGCCCTACGGAGAATCTGGGACCGGGTATGATTATGTATATTCGGAAGTGAACATATAAATTCCCGCCTCTTAACAAATCCATTCTTTTATGGTATCATGAGTATGAGTAAGGAGAGCATGCATCGCACGTAAGAGCCCAGAATACAGGCTCTGAGTGCTCATAGCAATGGGGAGTTGCGGAGGTTTAGGAAAGAGGACAGGAGGACTGAAAATGGGCAAACGGTATGTAGCCTATGTAGGCTCTTATACATTTATCGGAAAAAGTAAAGGAATCACAGTCTATGACGTAGATGTGGAGGCCGGCCGCTTTACCAGACGTGATGAGGTGGAGATCAATAATTCCTCTTATCTGGCAGTCTCTCACAGCCGCAAGTATTTATATTCCGTGGTGGATGAAGGGATTGCCAGCTTCCGGATCCTGGAGGATGGCGGATTGGAACAGATGAACATTGTTTCCGCCCAGGGGATGCGGGGCTGTTATCTGTTTATCGATCCCACTGACCGGTATATCTTTATCAGTGGTTATCACGATGGGAAACTGACGGTTTTAAGGATTCATGAGAACGGGAGTCTGGGAAGCATTACGGATTTTGTGTTCCACAAAGGAATCGGAAGCGTGGCGGAAAAGACCCACCAGCCTCATATCAGTTGCGTTATGATGACGCCTGACTGTAAATATGTGTGCGCGGTGGATTCGGGGATCGATCAGATCAAAGTATACAGTTTTAATTATGAGACCGGAAAGCTGACTCTTGCGGATATCGTCCGGGCGGATCTGGAGTCGGCTCCTCACCATATTCTGTTCAGCAATGACGGTCGTTTTATGTATGTGGTGTGCGAGCTGAAAAATCATATCTGCGTTTATTCCTATGACGGGAGCGGGGATACGCCGGAGTTTGAACTGGTACAGCGTATTTTTACCGTCCGCAGGAATGCCAGCAGTGTCAGCGCTGCCTGTGCCATTGAGATGACGTCGGATAACCGTTATCTGTTCTGTTCCAACGCAGGGGATAACAGTGTGTGCATTTTCAAGCGGGATGTGGAAACAGGACGTCTGTCCGTGATGCGGATTCTTCCGATCAGCGGGGATTATCCCAAAGATATCGGTCTGTTTCCCGATGACAAGCATTTGTATTCCGTGAATCATGAATCCGGTTCCCTTACCTTTTTCACGGTGAACTATGAAAAGGGGCTGATTGTGATGAATCAGGTGCCCATTTCTGTGGATGAGCCGAATTGCGGATTGATTGTGGAATTGCCATAAAATCTGGCAGCGTATGAAAAACAGCAGCGTCTCTTCCGGAGCCAGGGGAGCCTGGGAGAGGTGTTGCGGAACCATATTTGGAGGAGAAAGAAGTAATGAAAGATTACGAAGTGTTTGTGGAGGATATCAATCCCTGCGGCGGAGCCAGACATGCGAAGAAGAAACTGATCGAAGTACAGGCGGAAAGTCCGGAGGCTTATGTGAAGGAAAACGGTAATTTTCCTATCATGGAGACGACGGAAACCGAGGACGGCAGCGTTATCATTACAACCGGGGACGGCAGCGGTAATTTTGTGAAATATACGTTTACGGAGTAGAACTGAAAAAGTAATTTATAAAGGTAAAACTATAAAGCCGGGGCCGGATGCTCCGGCTTTATGTTTATGATTACCAGCTCCGGGCGGTTGAATATTCTGGGCAGAACGTTTTTGCACAGTCCCCGGCTGACGATCATCACCGTATCGCCCAGCTTATAGCGGCCGCCGGCGTATGGGGGAAGAACACCCTGATTCGGGGCGAACAGGCCGTTGGCAAAACCGGGAATCCGCACCTGTCCGCCGTGGGCATGACCGGTCAGCACCAGATCGAAGCCTTTTGCAGGGTCTGAGGGAAGGTGGGTGTAATACGCTGTTAATTCGGGCCGATGGGACAGCAGGACGGAATAGTGGACGTCATCCAGGGAGGATTTGCAGGCGGACAGCTGTTTTTTCCAGCCGGCCATCAGTTCCGGACCCCAGTAGCGGCCCTGCCGGAACCGGGCCGGGTCGTCCACGCCGCAGATACGGATTGTCTGACCGTTCGCCTGAAACAGGCGGTTTTCTCCTTCCAGTACGGTGATTCCGTAGGAGGAAATAATTGTTTTGAGAGCGGCCCCGTTACCGGCCCAGAATTCGTGATTACCCGACACATAATAACAGGGAAACTGCTTTCCGATCAGGAAAAATAAAAGCCTGGCCTGTTCCATGTCCATCTGTCCGTCAGACATATCTCCCGTAAACAAAACGGCGTCCGGATGCTGCCTTTGGATGGCATCGATTAATTTATGCTGTTTTTTTCCGTATAACGTGTTGTGCAGGTCTGTCAGCAGCGCAAGGCGGACCGGTCCTGTAACCTTCGGGGATATTTCCGTATAATGTCGTACAATCAGCCGGCGGTCGCAGGCGATCAGGATTCCGGAAACCAGCGCGGCAGGCAGCAGTCCGCGGAAAAACAATTCATTTAAAATTTTCATTTTCACAGTATAACATAGTTTTTGTTTTCTATCCAGGGGATTTCGCGAGTTGATGCGTTGATAAAAAATGAAAAATTTATAAAATAGTGATGATAATTGACAAATTTCTGGGACAAAGGCTTGACAAATATTTGACAATATGGTATGCTATTGTCAACAAATAAAAGGGAGTAGCTAGTACCATAAATCTTTGAATTATCCGGATTTTGGTATATCCGAATCGTCAGGACGATGGAAACATCCGTTTCGGATCAGAACAACTGTAGCAAGACTTTTATTGTAGCACGGCAGAGGGCTGCAATGGAAGTCTTTTTTTCTATATATAACAGCAGCCCGGAAGCGGTGGAGAAACTGGAAACAGTGGAACTAAATTTAGGAGGAAAGCTATGCTAAGAAGAAGAAAATCAAAACTGGAGTACGACCCGTCCGGCGTGAATGTGAAGGATGTGGCCTCAAAAGCCGGAAAAGGAGCGGTGGCTGTGGTGGTTTTACTGCTTGCGCTGTATCTGTTTGCCGGAAGTATCTATTCACTAAAAGAAAATGAATATGCGGTGATCACTACCTTCGGCGTGCCAAAGGTGGTGGAGGAATCGGGCATCCATCTGAAAATACCTTATGTACAGATGTTAAAGAAGGTGCCGAAAACCATTAACGGATTTCCGATCGGTTTCAGTATGGATACGGATGAATCGATGGAAGCGGAATCTTTTATGATCACCAGGGATTACAACTTTGTGAATGTGGATTTCTATGTGGAGTACCGGGTGACTGACCCGGTGAAATATCTGTACGCGTCAGAGGACCCGGTAGGAATTTTGAAAAACCTGACCCAGAGCTATATCAGAGATACCATTGGCCTCTATGATGTGGACAGCGTAATCACCACGGGAAAGAATGAAATTCAGGCGTCCATCAAAGAGAAGATTGTCACCAGACTGGAGGGCGAGGATATCGGAATCCAGCTGATGAACATCACGATTCAGGATGCCGAGCCGCCCACAACGGAGGTAATCGACGCCTTCAAGAACGTGGAAAATGCAAAGCAGGGAAAAGAAACGTCGATCAACAAGGCAAATCAGAAACGAAACGAGGACATCCCCGCAGCCAGAGCGGCGGCAGACCAGACCATTAAGACGGCGGAAGCACAGGCCGAGGAGCGGGTGAACGAGGCGATTGGTCAGACGGCAAGACTCAACGAGCTCTATGCGGAATATCAGAAATACCCCCTGATCACCAAGCAGAGAATGTTTTATGAGACGATGGAAGAAATCCTTCCGGATATGAAGCTGATTATCGAAAAGAGCGACGGAACTACCCAGACCATGCTGCCTTTGGAGTCCTTTGCGAATGTGGAAAACATTATGAATAACCAGGGCGCTGGCAGGACAGAGGCCGGCGGGAACGGCAGCAGCGGCACGGAGGCTGGCGGGAACAATGGCAGCGACGAGGTCGATGCCGGCGACAGTGAAGAATAAAAAGCAGTCAGGGACTAAAAAACAGACCCTAAATGCTCATCGCAATGTGAGGAGAGCTGCAGAACTCTAAACAGCAACAGACCGTAGCCCCGGGAGGATTTACAGACACTTTAGTAGCTGGAAATTCTCCCAGTCCGGGGGCTTGGAAGGGCAGTTGCGGAACTCTATTAGAAAGGAAAAGAATATGAAGAAAAAAATTTTAATACCGATTATTGCCGTATTGGCACTACTCATTCTAAGTTCTGGTGTGGTGGTTACTTATCCCAATGAATTTACGGTGATCAAGCAGTTTGGAAAGATTGTGGACATCCGGGAAAATCCTGGCTTGAGTTATAAAATTCCTTTTATCCAGAGCGCTGAAAAAATCGAAAATGAAGTCCTTTTATACGACCTGGCGGTCAGCGATGTGATGACCAAGGACAAAAAATCCATGATTGCCGACTGTTTTGCTCTCTGGCGGATTTCGGACCCCCAAAAGTACACCCAGACGCTGAGCGCACAGAAAAGCAATGCGGAGTTCCGTATTGATACGATTATTTATAACAGTCTGAAAAATGTGATCAGCAGTCTCAGCCAGGAGGAAGTGATCAGCGGCCGTGACGGCGAGCTGGCCCAGGCCATCAAGGACAATATCGGCGACACCCTCTCCCAGTATGGCATTGAGCTGCTGGCAGTGGAGACGAAGTCTCTGGATTTGCCGGACGAGAACAAGGATGCGGTATATGAGAGAATGATCTCGGAGCGGAACAATATTGCGGCCACCTACCAGGCGGAAGGCCAGGAGGAGGCTCAGGAGATCGCCAATAAGACGAAAGCTGAAATCATCGTCATGCAGTCCAAAGCGGATGCTCAGGCGGCGGAGATTATCGCAAAGGGCGAAGCGGAGTACATGCGGATTTTAAGCGAAGCCTATAATGACGAGGAGAAAGCAGATTTCTACCTGTTCCTGCGTTCCCTGGACGCGGCCAAGGCGACGATGACCGGGGATAACAAGACTTTGATTATCGACGAGTCATCGCCGATTGCGCAGATTTTTTACGGGTATTGAGGAAGGGAAAAGAAACGTTCAAAAATTGGCAGAGCGATGAAAGATGATATTTTGCCGATGTAATAAAGGGAGCTGCGGCTGGTATGCCATGGCTCCCTTTTCTGGTTAAAAATAATCCGGCAAAACGTGTCGGTGATATACTTTGTCAGGTTCTGTAAATATAATTATTTTTACATATTGTTTTTCTCATGCTCCCCGGCTGACGAATGAGGAATCCGCGCCCGGAAAAACCGTTCTCCAATTTTTTTGCCGTCGAACGGAAACAGCGGATACAGGTAGCTTTTTCCTGCGATCGTCTTATTGCCAAACAAAGCGATAAGGCAGATCAGGATGCCGGCGGCAAAGCCCCAGACGTTAAACAGGGCGGTGAGAACCAGCAGAATGATCCGCAGGAATTTCAGGGCATAGCCCAGCTCCAGGCTGGACTGGGTATAGTTGGACAGGACGACGAAAGCCATATACAGCATGGTCTCGGCGTTGAACCACCCGGAGCTGACGGAAAAGTCGCCGACCACCAGGGCGGCGATAACGCTTAAGGGCGTGGTCAGCATGGAGGGCGTGTTCAGGGAGGCCAGCTTCAGTCCGTCGATGGCAAATTCCAGAATCAGAAGCTGTAAAATCAGCGGGACGGACACGGTTTCCTTAAACTGGATAAAGGCCAGCCAGTCGGGAATCCACTGGGGATTCTGCATCAGCAGCAGGAAAATGGGGGTTAAAAGCAGGGCGATCAGGCTGGTGCCGAAACGGGTCAGCCGCAGGTAGGTCCCGGTCAGCGGCGGGAAATAATAATCGTCCGCTTCCTCGATAATGTCAAAAATACTGGAGGGAAGAATCATGGCCGCAGGGGAATTGTCCACCAGGATAATGATATTTCCCTCCAGCAGGCAGGCCGCCGCCGTGTCGGGCCGCTCGGAAAATTTGAACTTCGGGAAAGGATTGATCCATTTGTACTGATACAGGCATTCGGCCAAACTCTCCTGGTTCATGGTCAGGGCGTCCACCTCGATATTTTTGATGCGGGTTTTAATCCGTTCCAGCAGATCCTGGTCTACCCTGTCGTCGATATAGCAGATGGCGACGTCCGTTTTCGATTTATTGCCCACCTGGGTGATTTCGTTGATCAGGTGGGGGTCCCGGATGCGGCGCCGGATCAGGGCGGTGTTAAAGACCAGCGTCTCCACAAAGCCGTCCCGGGAACCCCGCAGCACCCGGTCTTTTTCCGGCTCTTCCACGCTTCTTACCGGGTAGGTCCGGCATTCGATGGTGATGCAGTCCTGATAGCCGTCGATAAACAGGCAGGTGATGCCGGACAGAAGCTGGGTAATCACGGCGTCGGCATCCCGTGCAAGCCCTACCTCGGTGTAGGCGATCAGTTCTTTAGAGAAATCGTGAGCATTGGAAGGCATGTCCTCAGGTTTTTTGGTAAACAAAAAGGACAGTATTTTTTCCAGCACTTCGTCTTTGACGAAGCCGTCCACGGTGTACATGCAGGCATTTTTTCCGCCGATGCGCAGGACTCGGTATACGATATCAAAATTCCGGTCTATGGACAGGGCTTTGTTAAAGTAATCCATAGTATCCTGTAAATTTCCGGAAAATAGATGATTCATCTGAACTACTCCTTATGGACTGAATTTAGGTTATTTGCAGGCGGCGAGCCAGGAAACCTATAAACCTGTTGTTAGTGTGTTCCAAAAAGATTCATTTATGCAAAATCCTGTTATGAAAGTGCTTGCAAAAGAACGGGCGGATGATACAATAATCGGAGAAGCTTTGGAGAGGAAAGGGTTCGAAAACGGACTTTATGATAAAAGAAAGGCTGTTGATTTTGAGATGAAGAAGATACGGGTGGCAGTGGTGGGAGGCGGCGCTTCCGGCATGGTGGCGGCCATAGCGGCGGCAAGAGCCGGGGCGGAGGTGTTTTTGATCGAGGGGAACGACAGAGTGGGGAAGAAACTGCTGTCAACGGGGAATGGGAAGTGTAATTTCACCAATCGGAATGTAGAGAGGATTGCGGAACATGTTTGCCATGTCGGCAGAACCCGATTACAGGGATCTGAGCCGGGCGGCGACGCTGTGTCGGTTGGTAAATCGGAACGGGCGTATTTTCCCAGTAACCTTCACCATGCGATCATTCCTGCGGACAGTGACCGCATGACCATCCATGCTGTGAAAGACGAAACCTTTCACAGCAACGATCTCTCCTTTCCGGCGCGGGTACTGGAACGGTTCGGCTACAGGGAAACCATTGATTTTTTTAAAAGCCTGGGCGTGGTGCCGAAAGAAAGGAACGGGGGAATTTATCCGGCGGGGGGACAGGCTTCTGCGGTGCTGGATCTTCTGCGGCTGGAGCTTTTGCGGCAGGATGTGAAAGTGATCTGTTCCATGAAGATTAAAAGCTGTGGCCTGCGGGTAAAAGATATTTGTATTGGAGATGCGCAGGCAAAGGAGATTGATATCAGAGATGTTCGGATGAAAGAGATCCGGTCAAATGATTTTTATACAGGAAAACCCCGAAAAAAGAATTGCTGTGCAAATAAATTTCAGGCAGGCGGTCTTTCTGCTTTGGGAGCATCGGAATTTGTGCTGGAAGGCACGGGGCCGGATGGAACTTCTTCGATGTCTGCGGATCGTGTAATCCTGGCCTGCGGCGGCAAGGCGGCGCCCGGTACCGGTTCGGATGGGAGCGGTTATACGCTGGCAAAAAATCTGGGCCATTCCGTTACGCCATTGTCCCCGGCGCTGGTGCAGCTGAAATGCCAGGAGGATTTTTATAAGCAGTTGTCCGGCGTCAGGACAGACGGGGCTGTCCGGCTTTATGTGGATGGGCGGCTGGCGGCGGAGGATCAGGGAGAGCTGCAGCTGACCGCTTACGGTATCTCCGGAATTCCGGTATTCCAGGTCAGCCGGTTTGCAGGGCTGGCTTTGCAGGCAAGGCGGAGGGTGGAAGCGGAGCTGGATCTGATGCCTTCCATGTCCCAGGGGGAGCTGGAAGCATATTTTTGTTCCTTTTCGCCGGAATGCTACGGCGGACTGCTAAATAAAAAGCTGCTGGCGCTGCTGTTGAAACGGTACGGCAGAGAGCCGGGGAGGCTGGCGGCAGGCGTGAAAACCTTCCGCACCCGGATCAAGGCGGTAAATTCCTATGAAAACGCCCAGGTAACGGCAGGCGGCGTGGACACCCGGCAGATCGATCCCTGTACGATGATGTCTAAGATTGTTCCCGGGCTGTATTTTGCCGGGGAGCTGATCGATGTGGACGGAAGCTGCGGCGGTTATAACCTGCAGTGGGCCTGGAGCAGCGGATACGTGGCAGGGAGGAGTGCGGCGGCTTTTATAAGTCACAGGGATGGTGTAAAAGCCAATGGTGTAAAACAAAAATATTAGTATGATGAGAAAGGAAACTGACGTGATTCAGATTTCGCAGATGAAGCTGCCGCCTGACCATACCAGGGAGGATATGGAGCGGAAGATTGCAAAGCTTTTGAAGCTGCCCCGGGAGGCTGTCGTCCATTTCGAGGTGGTAAAAAAGTCCGTGGACGCCAGAAAAAAGCCGGAGATTTATTTTGTTTATACGGTGTGGGTCAAAGTAAAGAATGAATCTGCCGTGGTAAAAAAGGCTAAGAATAAGAATGTCACGCTGTTCCGGCCGGCCGCATATGAATTTTCCGGCATAAATTCCGAAGAAGGGTTTAACGGCCGCGGTATCCGGGGGCAGGGCGCGGACAGGCCAGTGATCATCGGCAGCGGCCCGGCCGGGCTGTTCTGCGGTCTTCTGCTGGCCCGCCACGGGCTTCGTCCGTTGATTTTGGAGCGGGGGAAGGCGGTGGAGAAACGGGTGCGGGATGTGGAGGCATTCTGGCAGGGAGGTCCCTTGAACCCGGAATCCAACGTTCAGTTCGGCGAGGGCGGCGCAGGGACTTTCTCCGATGGGAAACTAAACACGCTGGTAAAGGATCCGAAAGGCAGGGGGCGGTTTGTGCTGCAGTGCTTTGTGGAGGCGGGGGCGGACCCGGATATTGTGTATATGCAAAAGCCCCATATCGGCACGGATGTGCTGCGCCGGGTAGTAAAAAATCTGCGGGAAGAGATCCTGTGCCTGGGCGGGGAAATCCGTTTTCAGTCCTGCGTTACCGATTTTCTCATTACGAAGTATCCGGATAGTCACGCCGACATACCTGGCCGGGCTGCGGAGGCCAGGCTGACCGGAGTGATTGTGAATGGTGAGGAGGAAGTGCGGGCGCAGACTGTGGTCCTTGCCATCGGCCACAGCGCCAGGGATACCTTTGAGACCTTATACCGGAAGCGGGTGCCCATGGAGGCCAAGGCTTTTGCGGTGGGGCTGCGCATGGAGCATCCCCAGCCGGTGATCGAACAGGCGAGGTACGGCATCCATCCTTACGGGGACTTGCTGCCGGTGGCTGATTACAAAGTAACCCACCGGGCGGCAAACGGCAGAGGGGTTTATTCCTTCTGCATGTGTCCGGGCGGTTATGTAGTCAATGCGTCCTCTGAGCCTAGGCGGCTGGCAGTGAACGGTATGAGCAACCGGGCCAGGGACGGGGAGAATGCCAACAGCGCATTGATCGTGACCGTAACGCCGGAGGATTTTGTAAAAGAATATCCCGAATGTCCGGTGCTGTCGGGCATGGAATTTCAGAGACATCTGGAAACCCGGGCATATCAGCTGTGCCAGGGGAAGATTCCAGTGCAGTTGTTTCAGGATTTTGAGGCCGGGCGGCAGAGTACCGGGCTGGGGACGGTGACACCGCAGACGAAAGGCGGTTATGATTTTGGAAATCTGCGCAGCATCCTGCCGGATAGCATCGGCAGCGCTTTAGTCGAGAGCGTCTATGCGTTTGACCGCCAGGTGCCCGGTTTTGCCCGTCCGGACGCCATATTTTCCGGCGTGGAGTCCCGTACCAGCTCTCCGGTGAGAATCTTGCGCAACGACCGGTGCGAGAGCGGCATCGAAGGGCTTTACCCCTGCGGAGAGGGGGCGGGTTATGCCGGCGGGATTATGTCTGCGGCTATGGACGGGCTTAGGGTAGCGGAGCAGATTTTAAAATGAGGTTTACTATTTGCATTGAATGGTGTAGAATTGTCTGTGAAAGAAAATGATACGGAAAAAGGCCGGCGCATGACGGCCGGGAGACAGCAAAGTTGGACGGCAGAGAACAGTTAAAAAACAAAAGACGAATCGTGATCAAGATCGGCTCATCTTCCCTGACGATTAAAGAAAGCGGCCATCTGGACCTGCGGAAGATTGAGAAGCTGGTGCGGGTGATCTGCCAGCTGCGGGGGGAAGGAAAAGACGTGGTTCTGGTATCCTCCGGCGCCATCGCTGTGGGGCGGCAGGCGCTCGGCGTGGAACAGAAGCCGGAGAAGACCTCTGAAAAGCAGGCGCTGGCGGCAGTGGGCCAGGCCAGGCTGATGATGACCTATCAGCGGCTTTTTGCGGAGTACAACCAGACGGCGGCCCAGGTGCTTCTGACCAAGTACAGCATTCTGGACGGCTTAAGCAGGCTGAACGCGAAAAATACATTTGAGGAATTGTTAAAGCTGGGCGTGGTTCCCGTGGTGAATGAGAATGACACGGTGGCCACCCATGAGATTGAATTTGGGGACAATGACAGGCTATCCGCCATTGTGGCCGGACTGGTGGGGGCGGATCTGCTGATTTTATTGTCGGATATCGATGGGCTTTACACCGACGACCCGAACCGGAACCAAGAGGCGATGATGATTCATATTGTCTCGGAAATTACGGAGGACCTGCTGGCGATGGGCAAGGAGAGCAGCGGCAGCTCCCTGGGCACGGGGGGCATGCAGGCCAAGCTGATGGCTGCCCGCATGGCCACCGACGCAGGGGCCGACATGGTGATCGGCAACGGGGCGGATGTGGAGAATATCTACCGGATTATTGAAGGGGAACCATGCGGGACATTGTTTCTCGCCCACAAGAATAAAAATTTTGATTTGTACCGGTATGTGGAGAGGTATTAAAAGATGGACGAAAAAACCATTGCCAGAATAAACGAACTTTATCATAAATCCAAGGGGCCGGGGCTGACGCCGGAGGAGAAGGCGGAGCAGGACCGGCTCAGGAAGGAATACATCGCGGCAATCAGAGGGAATCTGAAAGGCGCGCTGGAGTCCATGAAGATTCAGAATCCGGACGGAACGGTAACTGATGTGAAAAAACGGCATGACGAACGGATGAAAAATCATTAAACATCATAAAAGCGGATCAGATTTAAAATATTGATGCCAGATATACCGGCCTGTTTAAGATGCCTGGTAAATCTATTGGGTTACCGCATGTGGAAATCAATCGATACGATTGACATAAATCTATGAAATCATTTTAGGAGGGGTAGTAAGAATGGATACAAAAAAAGAAGTAAGACGCTACATTAAAGAACAGAGGGACGCGGCGACCGACGAGCAGGTGGCGCAGAACAGCGAGAAAATCGCGGAGGCGGTGGCGAAGCTGCCCCAGTACGGCCAGGCCGCTTGCGTGTATGCCTATATCGACTACAACCATGAGGTGATGACGGACAGCATTATCTTCAAAGCGTTGGAGGACGGAAAACGGGTGGCAGTGCCGAGAGTAGAGGGCAAGGATCTGATTTTCTGTTATCTGGACGGGCTTGACGATCTGGAATCCGGTTATTTCGGTATCCGGGAGCCCAAGCAGTCCTGCAAAGTGGCGAATGAAAAAGATGCGCTGTTTATTATGCCGGGCGTGGCCTTTGACAAGACCCATCACAGAGTGGGCTACGGCGGAGGCTTCTATGACAGATACCTGGAAAAGCCCAACACCCATTACAAGGTGGCGCTGGCCTTTGATTTCCAGGTGCTGGAGAAGGTGCCTTATGAGCCACATGATATTTTGATCGACCTGCTGGTGACGGAGAGTACCAGTTATTGATATTTTTATTGTAGCAGGACTGTAGCGGAACGAAATTGGAGGCCGGAAGATGAATTTAGAAGAAATGGGCCGCAGAGCCAAAGAGGCAGCCCGGCAGTTAAACGGGGCCGGCGTGACGGAAAAGAATAAAGGACTGGAGGCCGTAGCCCAGGCGTTAATCCGGGAGTCAGGCTATCTGCTGGGGGAAAATGAAACCGACATGGCGGCAGGCCGGGAAAACGGTATGAGTCAGGGGCTGCTGGACCGTTTGCAGCTGACGAAGGAGCGCATCGAGGGGATGGCCGAGGGCCTTATGAAGATCGTGGCCCTTGACGATCCGGTGGGCGAGGTGCTTTTCATGAAAAAGCGGCCCAACGGCCTGATGGTCGGAAAAAAACGGGTGCCCCTCGGCGTGGTGGGTATCATCTATGAGTCCCGCCCGAATGTGACGGCAGACGCTTTCGGCCTCTGTTTTAAAACCGGTAACGCTGTGATCTTAAAAGGCGGCAGCGACGCCATCCATTCCAATATGGCGATTACAAAGGTGATCCGGGACGCCCTTTCCCGGTGCGGCCTGAATCCGGACAGCGTACAGCTTTTAGAGTCTACTGACCGGGAGACCACGAACCGTCTTATGAAGCTGAACCAATATATCGACGTGCTGATTCCCAGAGGGGGCGCGGGGCTGATTCAGGCGGTGGTGAACAACAGCACGATCCCGGTGATCGAGACCGGAACCGGCAACTGCCATATTTATGTGGATGAATCCGCAGACCTTGCCATGGCTGTGGATATCATTATGAATGCCAAAACCCAGCGGGTGGGCGTGTGCAACGCCTGCGAATCCCTGCTGATTCATAAAAACGCGGCCGATCCTCTGATGGAGGTGCTGGGAGAGAAGCTGTGCCAGGCCCATGTGGAGATTAGAGGCGATGGGACAGTGTGTCAGGCGATTTCCTTTGCGCAGCCGGCCACGGAGGAGGACTGGGGGAAGGAATATCTGGACTATATGATTTCGATCAAGACGGTAGCTTCCCTGGACGAGGCCATCGACCATATCAACCGGTATAACACCGGTCATTCTGAGGCGATTATCACTGAAAGCTATAAGAATGCCCAGCGGTTTCTGGACGAGGTGGATGCGGCGGCCGTCTATGTCAATGCCTCCACCCGGTTCACCGACGGCTTTGAGTTCGGTTTCGGCGCGGAGATCGGCATCAGCACCCAGAAGCTCCATGCCAGGGGGCCTATGGGGCTTGAGGCGCTGACGACTACGAAATATATTATTTACGGAAACGGGCAGGTACGGTCTTAAGACCGTGTATTGTCTTGCGTCGGTTTTGATCTGATGTGAGTGAGGCGGCATGCTGAACAGAAAAGAGGAGCCTGTTGGGCGGTTTGAAAAGGCAAGAGAAGTGCTGTGCCAGTCGCTGGCGGCAGTTCTCTTGTTTTCCTTAAACGGGTTTGAAAGCCTGTGATTTGACAAAGGAGCGGATTATCAATATAATAGTCGGTAAGAGCAAGGAGCGAAGGGGTGCTTATGGTAAAGTATTTTAGATCAGAGGATGGAAAAATCAGGGAGAGGATGGAGCCGGAAACCGGCGGCTGGATCGCGCTGACGAATCCCACGGCGGCGGAGATCCTGGAGGTTTCGGCCCGCTATGAGATTGATATCGACGATCTGAAAGCCCCTTTGGATGAAGAGGAACGTTCCCGTATCGAGATGGAGGATCATTATACGCTGATCCTGGTGGATATCCCGATTATTGAGGAACGGAACGAAAAAGACTGGTACGGAACGATTCCCATGGGCATTATCATGCGGGAAGACATTATGATTACCGTCTGCCTGATGGAGACGCCGATCCTTACCGCGTTTATGGAGGGGCGGGTCAGAGGCTTTAACACCTACTGGAAAACCCGCTTTATTCTACAGATTCTGTATAAAAATGCCTCCTGGTATTTACACTATCTTCGTATTATCGATAAAAAGAGCGAGGAAGTGGAGACCAGGCTGAACAAATCTTCGAAAAATGAAGAACTGATCGAGGTTCTGGAGCTGGAAAAGAGTCTGGTTTACTTTACCACCTCTCTGCGCTCCAACGAGGTAGTGTTAGAGAAGCTTCTGCGGTCTGAGAAGATTAAGAAGTATCCGGAGGACGAGGAGCTTCTGGAGGACGTTATTATCGAGAATAAGCAGGCGATTGAGATGGCGAATATTTACAGCGGCATTTTAAGCGGCACGAGAGACGCTTTCGCCTCGATTATTTCCAATAATCAGAACACGATGATGAAGTTTCTGGCCTCGGTGACTATCGTGATGTCCATCCCCACCATTGTCGCCAGCTTTTACGGCATGAATGTGAATCTGGCCGGGATGCCTTTTGCCGGCAGTCCCTACGGATTCGGCGGCGTGGTGCTGTTTTCCTTTGTCGTGTCGCTGGTTGTCGTCTGGATTTTGTTCCGGGCGAATATGTTTTAGTATGATAAGAGGTAGATGCAATGAACTGGATCTCAAAACTGGAGCGGAAATTCGGCAAATACGCCATTCCCAATCTGATGCGTTATATTATTGCCCTCTATGCCGCTGGCTTTGTCCTGATGGCCTCCGGCAGCGGTATTTATGAAAACTGGCTGTCCCTGAATGCCCAGGCGATTCTCCACGGGCAGATCTGGCGGATTTTTACCTTTATCCTGATGCCGCCGGCCGGAAATGTGCTGACGCTTTTGATCTCTCTGCTGTTCTATTATATGATCGGCAGCAATCTGGAGGCCCGGTGGGGCGCTTTTATGTTTAATCTCTATTTCCTGGTAGGCGTCCTGCTGCATGTGGCGGCGGCTCTGCTTGTCTACCTGCTTTTCGGAATCAATATTTCTATGGGAACCGCCTATCTGAATCTGTCTTTGTTTTTTGCCTTCGCGGCGGAATATCCGGATATGCAGATATTGCTGTTCTGGATTATCCCGGTCAAGGTGAAATGGATTGCCATGATCGAGGGCGCCTATTTCGGGCTTGTAATCCTGGCGGGTCTGTTGTCGCCGGTGATGTCGGTAAGGATGATTCTGACCCTGGCGGGCTTTGGTATCCCGGCCTCTTTGGTATCCGCCATATCGGCCCTGGTGTCCATGGGCAATTTCCTGCTGTTTTTCCTTAGTATGAGAAGTATGCGTCATCTGTCGCCGAAGCAGGTGAAGCGGAAAATCATTTACCAGTCCAGGGTGAAACGGGCGATGCCGAAGGCGGGCGCCGCCAGGCATAAGTGTGCGATCTGCGGAAAAACGGAGCAGGATGGGGAAGATTTGGAGTTCAGATTTTGTTCAAAATGCGACGGCATGTATGAGTACTGCCAGGAGCATTTATATACGCATAAACATGTGACGAAAGGATCTTGATTATGAGAAAGACGAAAATTATCTGCACGCTGGGACCGAATTCCGACGACAGAGAAGTGATGCGGGCGCTGATTTTGGGCGGCATGAACATTGCCAGGTTTAATTTTTCCCACGGCACTTACGAGGAGCAGAAAAACCGGCTGAATATGCTGAAGGAGCTGAGAGAGGAGCTGGGCATTCCGGTGGCGGCGCTGCTGGATACAAAAGGGCCTGAGATTCGTACCGGTCTGTTAAAGGATAACAAGAGCGTGACTCTTCGGGAGGGAGATATCTATGTGCTGACCACAGAGGAGATTACAGGGGACCAGCACAGAGGGTATGTGAATTATCCCGGGCTGCCGAAGGATCTGGAGATCGGGTCTACGATTCTGATCGACGACGGACTGCTGGAGCTGGAGGTGACGGGCTTAACGGACACCGATATTACCTGCAAGGTGTTAAACGGCGGAGAGCTGGGCATGCGAAAGGGCGTCAATGTGCCCAACGTGAAGATTGGCCTGCCCCCGATTACGGAGAAGGACAGAGAGGATATTTTGTTCGGCATTAAGCAGGGCTTTGATTTTATCGCCGCTTCTTTTGTGAGAAACGCGGACGCCATTATGGAGATCAAGCATATCCTGTGGGAGAATCACGCGGATCTTCAGGTGATCGCCAAGATCGAGAACCGGGAGGGCGTGGAGAATCTGGACGCGATTCTGAAAGCCTCCGACGGCATTATGGTGGCCAGGGGCGACTTGGGCGTGGAGATTCCCGCCGAGGAAGTGCCCTATATCCAGAAGACCATGATTAAGAAGTGCAACGACGCCTTTAAGCCGGTGATCACCGCCACCCAGATGCTGGATTCCATGATCCGCAATCCCCGGCCCACCAGAGCCGAGGTGACGGACGTGGCCAATGCCATCTATGACGGGACCGACGCCGTGATGCTGTCGGGGGAGACCGCCATGGGAAAATATCCGGTGGAAGCCCTGAAAATGATGCACAAGATTGCCGTGGAGGCCGAGTCCCATCTGGATTATGACGCGGTTCTGAATGAGAAGCGCAGCTACCGGAAGCGGGGCATCTCCAGCGCCGTAAGCTATGCGGCTGTGGCCACGGCTTACCATATGAACGCGAAGGCGATCCTGATTCCCACCATGTCAGGCTATACGGCCAGGCTGGTGTCCAAGTTCCGCCCCCATACACGGGTGATTTCCACATCCCCTTACGCCGGCGTGCTGCGGAAAATGCAGCTGATGTGGGGAATCAATCCTCTTAAGACCGGCTTTGAGTCTGTCTCTGACGACGTGATGTACAATGCGGTGGAGGTGGTGAAAAACGCGGAGCTGGTGGAGTCCGGCGATATGGTGGTGATCACCGCCGGTATCGGCACCGTGGACACGGAGCCGGGAGCCCGGATCGAGACGAATGTGATGCGGGTGATTAATGTCTGATGCTTTTGTTTCTTGAGGGAGATTGTCAGAGGAGACGATTGCCTGTGTCTGAAGGTATCCTGTAATATAGGATAAAAAAGTGTGTTTCCCGCATTCGGTGAGCCGGGTAAACGTGTTTGTGCGGATATTTGGCGGCGGTTGCGGAAGATTCGGCGTTGGCTGTCTTCATATTTGGAGGCAGCCTTTGTATCTTGCGTCAGCGACACATTTTGTTGAATTGATTGATCACAGGTTAGGAGTGGGAAATAACATGTCAAAATCGCTGTATATCGCGGAAAAGCCCAGCGTGGCGCAGGAATTTGCCAAGGCGCTGAAAGAAAATTTTACCCGCAGGGACGGCTGTTTGGAGTCGGCGCAGTCGGTAGTTACCTGGTGTGTGGGTCATCTGATTACGATGAGCTATCCGGAAGCTTACGATCCTTCTTTAAAAAGATGGAGTCTCGCTACCCTGCCTTTTCTGCCGGAGGAGTTCCGGTATGAGGTGATCGACAGCGTGAAAAAGCAGTATGGAATCGTCAGCGGCCTGCTGAAACGCAAGGATGTGGATGTGATCTATGTCTGCACCGACTCCGGGCGTGAGGGAGAGTACATATACCGCCTGGTAGAGCAGATGGCGGGGGTGTCCGGCAAGGATCGGCGCCGGGTGTGGATCGATTCTCAGACGGAGGAGGAGATTCTGCGGGGAATCCGGGAGGCAAAGGATCTGTCGGAGTATGACCATCTGTCTGATTCCGCCTATCTGCGGGCGAAGGAGGACTATCTGATGGGAATCAATTTCTCCCGCCTGCTGACTTTGAAATACGGGAATACCGTCTCTCAGTTTATGGGGCAGGACAGAAGCGTCCTGGCGGTGGGGCGGGTGATGACCTGCGTTCTGGGCATGGTGGTCAGCCGGGAGCGGGAGATCAGGGCTTTTGTGAAGACGCCGTTTTATAAGGTGAATGGCGTGATCGTTGCAGAGAAAAAGGAAACAAGTGGCAGCAGGGAAGGACAGCAAGACAATGGCCCAAAAAGCCTGCAGGAGACGCAGCAAAGTGGCCGGCCCGAACCCCAGGAAGAAAGCCTGTCAATAGTTTTCGACAGCGAATGGAAAGCCGTCAAGGGCAGCCGCTATGAAAACAGCCCTCTTTTATACAAGGACAACGGCTTCCTGAAACGGGAGGCCGCCGAGGAGCTGATTCAGGCGTTAAGCCAGCCGGAGCCGGTGACGGCAAAGCTGTTATCCATGGAGAAGAAAAAAGAGAAAAAGAATCCGCCCCTTTTGTTTAATCTGGCCGAGCTGCAGAATGAGTGCTCCAGGCTCTTTAAGCTGAGCCCGGACGAGACGCTGCGGGTTGTCCAGGAGCTTTATGAGAAAAAGCTGGTAACTTATCCCCGAACCGACGCCAGGGTACTGTCCACGGCGGTATCCAAGGAAATTGATAAAAATATCCGGGGGCTTTTACAGATTCCCGGCGTCAAATGGGCGGCGGAGGAGATTCTGAATCAGAACCGTCACCAGGGACTGGCAAAGACCCGCTATGTGAACGACAAGCAGATCACGGATCATTATGCCATCATTCCCACGGGGCAGGGCATCAATGTCCTTGGCAGGCTGCCGGAGCTGTCGGTGAAGGTGTACGAGCGGATCGTCCGCCGGTTTTTAAGCATTTTCTTTGCGGCGGCAGTGTATGAGAAGGTATCGCTGGAACTGTCTGTTAAAGAAGAACATTTTTTTGCCGGCGTTAAGGTGCTGGCGGAGGAAGGCTATCTGAAGGTGGCCGGGGTATCGAAAAAGCAGGAGCAGGAGGACTGCAAAAGTCCGGAGCTGTTCGAGGCGCTGAAGAAGCTGAAAAAAGGGATGGAGCTGCCGGTGGAGAAGCTGGAGGTGAAGGAGGGAGAGACCTCCCCGCCAAAACGGTATACCTCCGGTTCCATGATCCTGGCCATGGAGAACGCGGGTCAGCTGATCGAGGATGAGGAGCTGAGGACCCAGATCAAGGGCAGCGGCATCGGCACCTCCGCCACCAGGGCGGAGATTTTGAAAAAGCTGGTGAATATCAAATATCTGGACCTGAATAAAAAGACCCAGGCCATCACCCCCACCCTTTTCGGGGAGCTGGTGTATGAGGTGGTGAAGGCTTCCGTCAGCCAGCTTCTGAATCCGGAGCTGACCGCCAGCTGGGAAAAGGGTCTGACCTACGTGGCAAACGGGGAGATTACGCCGAAGGAATATATGGATAAGCTGGAAGGGTTTATCAGAAGAAGAACCAGCAGTGTGACCGGGGTGGATTACCGCCAGCATCTTTTACATAATTTTGGTGTGGTCCGGCAGTTTTATAAGGCGGGGAAGCAGGCGGACGGACAGACAGGAAAGCAGACGGGCGGACAGACGGGGAAGCAGTCTCAGGGGAAAGCAAAAAAACAGCCTGCTAAATAATCTTTTATAATAACTTGATGATTTCCGTGCAAGCTGGAAATACTAAAAGCCATAAACTGATGTGTTTCAGAGGTAAGATGTCTTTAGACATCGGCTTCTGCCAGACAGAACGGAGGCTTTTATGTATCAGGGAGAAAACAGAAAAATCGTTTTAATCGGCACGGGTATGGTGGGCATGAGCTATGCCTATGCGCTGCTGAACCAGAATGTGTGCGACGAGCTGGTGTTGATCGATATCGATAAAAAGCGGGCCATGGGAGAGGCTATGGATTTAAACCATGGCCTGGCATTTTCCGGCTCCAACATGAAGATTTCCGCAGGGGATTACCCGGACTGTGCGAACGCAGACATTGTCTGCATCTGCGCGGGAGTGGCCCAGAAGCCGGGGGAATCCCGGACAGACCTGCTTCTGCGGAATGCCCAGGTGTTTCGCTCCATCGTAAATCCGGTGACGGAGTCCGGCTTTAACGGTCTGTTTCTGGTGGCCACCAACCCGGTGGATATTATGACCAGGATTACCTGTACGTTATCCGGCTTCAATCCCCGGAGGGTCATCGGCACCGGAACCACGCTGGACACGGCCAGACTCCGGTATCTGCTGGGACGGCATTTCGGCGTGGACCCGAGAAATATGCACGCCTATGTGATGGGCGAGCACGGCGATTCGGAATTCGTTCCCTGGAGTCTGGCTATGATGGCGTCAAGGCCGGTGCTGGAGCTGTGCGGACAGCAAATCAGTAAACAGACATCAGAGAACAAAACTGAAACCGCTGCGCCGGGAAGAACAGGCGGTCCCGACAGCGGGCCGATTTCCTGCCAGCTGCAGGATCTGCTGGCCATCGAGGATGAGGTGCGAAACGCCGCCTACCGGATTATCGAGGCGAAAGACGCCACCTATTACGGCATCGGAATGGCCATGACCCGGATTACCCGGGCCATTTTTGGCAATGAGAACAGCGTACTCACCGTTTCTGCCATGCTGCGGGGGGAATACGGACAGAACCGGGTTTTCACCGGAGTTCCCGCCATTATCGGCTCTAACGGTATTGCCAGGGTGCTGGATCTGCCGCTGAATGCGGAAGAACAGAAGAAGCTGGATGAGTCCTGCGAGAAACTGAAAAGCTATTATGAGGAGATGAGGCTGGAATAGACAATACGGTACAGGGATCAAATTCCAGATACACTGCATGATTGACAAAGTTCCTTTTTCATAATAATATTACTATAGTGATTCACACCCTTATACATTTGGAGGTCCATGCATGAAGCGGAGTAAGAAATCATTATGGAATATGGCAAGCGTTCTGATCCTTCTGATCATCGTGATTGTCATATTTTACTGGTATTCGGCGGAGAATAATAAGCGTATCGAGGCGCAGAACAGAACCTATGCGGGGGATTCCGCCTTGCAGACCTCCAATCGGGTCAATGATGAATTTCGGAATGCGCTGAGCAGAATCAGCACATATGCCTATTTTACGGGCGAAAGCCTTTCGGAGCCGGTGGTCACGTCCCGGATGCTGGCCGGTATGACGAAGAATTCCCTGTTTGATGCGTTCCGGTTCGCCTATGCGGACGGCACGTATCTGACGGCGGACGGAACCCTCGCGGATGTCTCGGACCGGGAGTATTATATCAACGGAATGAAGGGGGAAACGGGGATATTTGTCACCCAGAGTTCCAGAATTACGGGCGAACCTTCGGTCAGTTTCTATGCGCCGGTCTATTACAGGGGAGAGATTATCGGCGTGCTCATCGGCATGTATTCGGCCAACAAGTATCTGCAGCACATTCTTTCCACCGTTTATTTTGGGGAATACGCGGACGTCTATCTGTGCATGCAGGACGGAACGGTGCTGGCGAATTCCAATGGGGAGAAATACGATGGGAAGATGCCGGATGATTTTCAGAAGATCGGAGCTTTCGACGAGGCCATGCTGGCGGAGGCCAAAGATATCTTTGAACATGGGGGCAGTCAGACTTTTATCTGCAAGGAAAACGGCAGAACGGACAATGTCTGTGTCATACATACTGAAGAAAGTGAATTTGTTCTTGTCCAGTCATTTCCCCAGAGCATTACGCAGAACATGATCAGAAACGCGAACCGGACGGGCATTATTCTGGAGGCAATGCTGATCGGTCTGTTTGCCGTATACATCGTTACGCTGATTCTTCGGGAGCGAAGAGAAAAAAAGACGCTGGCCCGCGCGAACCGGGAGATGGGGTATGTCATCAACGGAATCAGTACGCTGTTTTCCCGCTTTGTCATGATTGATCTGGAAAAGAATACCTATCAGTATCTGGTGGGAACCAGTCCGGAGCGGGAAGAATTTGCCCGGAGCGGAGCGTATGAGGACTTTATCGGCTATCTGTCTTCCTTTTTAACCAGCGAAGCGGAAAAAGAAGAGTTTGCCAGACAGTTAGACAGCGCCGCCGTGATTTCCCAGCTGGGAGAAAACGGTATGGATGTGCGCTATGAATACCAGGTGACGAGAAACGGCCGGACAGAGTGGGAGCATATGAATGTGATCTGTCTGGAGAGAAAAGAGAATCGGGCCAGCAAAATCCTGTTTATCCGGCAGAATATTACGGAGGTGAAGGAGCGGGAGCTGCGGATTCAGGCGGAGATATCTCTGGCGAACCGGAAGGAGCGGCAGTATCGGATCGCCATAACCTCAAATTCGATCTGCACTTATGAGTTTAACCTGACAGAAGACAGGGTGGAGCAGGATATTATCCGGACTATGCCGGACGGAAGGAGCCTGTCCATTCTGGAGGCGGTAGGGCTGAAAGCGCCCTGCAGGGCTTCCGACTGGTTTGAGGAGTGTAAAAACTATATTGCGGAAGAGTCCCAGGACGACTATGGAAACGCGTTGGATGTAGAATATCTGAAAGAGTGCTTCCGACGGGGCGAGGCGGAAGTGCATGCGGAATACTGGAGCGTAGATAAGGAAGGCGTCAGGATGTGCGTACGCCAGTCCTTTATTATGACCCAGGAGGATAACGAGGAAGATGTCAATGCGGGGGATATTCTGGTTATGGTAGTAACCAGGGACATCACGGAGCAGGTGCGGCAGCAGAAAGAGCAGACGCTGGCCCTTCAGGAAGCGCTGATGCAGGCCCAGCATGCCAACAATGCCAAAACCACCTTCCTCTCCAATATGTCCCATGATATCCGTACGCCCATGAACGCGATTATCGGCTTCACCACAATCGCGATTAGCCATATCGACCGCAAGGAGCAGGTGCGGGACTGCTTACAGAAGGTGCTGGCTTCCAGCAATCATCTGCTGAGTCTGATCAACGATATCCTGGATATGAGCCGGATCGAGAGCGGAAAGGTGCAGATCAAGGAGCAGGAATGCAATATCTCCGAGCTGATGCACAACCTGGTAAATATTATCCAGCCCCAGGTGAAGGCGAAGCAGCTGGAGCTGTTTATCGATACCTTTGACGTGACCAATGAGGACGTGATCGCCGACTCGCTGAAGCTGAATCAGGTATTTGTAAATCTGATGAGCAATGCCGTCAAGTATACGCCCGCGGGAGGGGTGATCAGCTTCCGGATTATTCAGAAAACCACTTTCCGCAGAGGCTACGGCGATTATATCTTTATTATCAAGGATAATGGCATCGGCATGGAAGCGGAGTTTGTCAAACATATCTTTGAGCCTTTTGAGCGGGAAGCCAGCGCCACCCAGAGCGGAATCCAGGGCACGGGACTTGGCATGGCCATCACCAAAAATATCGTGGATATGATGGGAGGAAAGATCACCGTTCAGAGCGAGAAAGGAAAGGGCTCCGAATTTACGGTGGAGCTGAGCTTAAAGCTGCATGATATGGAAAAGAACGCCTCTAAGATCGATGAGCTTGCAGGACTGCGGGCCCTGGTGGTGGACGATGATTTTGATTCCTGCGACGGCGTGAGCAAGATGCTGATGCAGATCGGCATGCGGGCCGAGTGGACGACTTCCGGAAGGGAGGCAATTTACCGGGCGAAAAAGGCCCATGACGAGGGAGATTCCTACCACACCTATATCATCGACTGGCAGATGCCGGAAACCAGCGGAATCGAGACTGCCAAGAGAATCCGCGGCGCGGTGGGGAAGGATGCGCCGATTATTATCCTGACGGCATATGACTGGTCGGATATCGAGGAGGAGGCGAAAGCTTCCGGCATCACGGCTTTTTGCGCAAAGCCGCTGTTTATGTCTGATCTGCGGTCGGCGCTGCTTGCCGCCAATCATCTAATAGAAAAAGAAGAGGAAATCGAAGAGTGGCGGCAGGCCGATTTCGGCGGAAAGCGCATTCTTGTGGTGGAAGACAATGAGCTGAACCGGGAGATCGCGGAAGAAATCCTGAACGAGACAGGGTTTGTTGTGGAGACCGCGCCGGACGGAACCGATGCGGTGGACATGGTAAGACAGGCGGAGGAGAACTATTACGACGCGGTTCTGATGGATGTGCAGATGCCGATTATGAACGGGTATGAGGCAACCAGGGAGATTCGCTCGCTGCCCAGGAAGGACGTCAAAAATATGCCGATTATCGCCATGACGGCAAACGCGATGGACGAGGATAAGGAAGCCGCGCTGAAAAGCGGCATGGATGACCATATTGCGAAACCGATCAATGTGGATGTGTTTATCGCTATTCTTGGGAGATATTTAAAATAACGTAAAGGAAGTCGTAGAATTATAACAGGAGAGATCAGGATGAAAATGATTGATTTACAGAAGGAGCTTGCGGGAAATTCATATCCCGGCAGAGGAATTATTATCGGAAAGTCGGCGGACGGCAAAAAGGCGGTGGCTGCTTATTTTATTATGGGACGCAGCGAGAACAGCAGGAATCGGATTTTCGTGGAAGACGGGGAGGGCATCCGCACCCAGGCTTTTGACCCTTCGAAGCTGACAGACCCAAGCCTGATTATTTATGTGCCGGTGCGGGTGCTGGGCAATAAGACCATTGTCACCAACGGCGATCAGACCGATACCATCTATGAGGGAATGGACCGGCAGCTGACCTTTGAGCAGTCTTTAAGGTCCAGAGTGTTTGAGCCGGACGGCCCGAATTACACGCCCCGTATTTCCGGGATTCTGCACACGGAAAAGGGCGGGTTTAATTATGCCATGTCTATTTTAAAGAGCAATAACGGGAATCCTTCTTCCTGTAATCGTTTTACCTTTGCCTATGAAAACCCTGCGGCCGGGGAAGGGCATTTTATCCATACATACATGCAGGACGGCGATCCGCTGCCCAGTTTTGAGGGAGAGCCGAAACTGGTGGCGATCTTCGATGACATCGACACTTTTACAAAGATGCTCTGGGACAGCCTGAATCAGGAAAACAAGGTTTCTTTGTTTGTGCGATATATTAATATCGTGGATGGCACATATGTGACAAGGATTGTGAACAAGAATCAGTGAGCAGGACAGTGACGGAGGAGTGGTGAATCACGATGAAAGAATTAGAATTAAAATACGGCTGTAACCCCAATCAGAAGCCTTCGAAAATTTATATGGAAGAGGGCGGAAAACTGCCTGTAGAAGTGCTGAACGGCCGTCCCGGCTATATTAATTTTCTTGACGCCCTGAACGGATGGCAGCTGGTAAAGGAGATCAGAGAAGCCACGGGACTGCCCGCGGCAACCTCCTTTAAGCATGTATCCCCGGCCGGAGCGGCAGCGGGACTGCCCCTTACGGAGACGCTGGCGAAGATCTACTGGGTGGAGGATCTGGGAGAACTGTCGCCGCTGGCCTGTGCCTATGCCAGAGCCAGAGGGGCGGACCGGATGTCCTCTTTCGGCGACTTTGTGGCGCTGTCCGACGTCTGCGATGCCGATACGGCCAGTCTGATCAAGCGGGAGGTGTCTGACGGTGTGATCGCCCCCGGTTATACCGATGAGGCGCTGGATATTTTAAAGACGAAGAAAAAAGGAAATTATAATATTATTCGAATCGATCCCTCCTATCGGCCTGCGCCCCAGGAAAAAAAGCAGGTGTACGGCGTGACCTTTGAGCAGGGCCGCAATGAATTAAAAATCGACCGGGCGCTGCTGTCCAATATCGTAACAAAAAATAAGGAGATTCCCGGTCAGGCCATGATCGACCTGATGATCTCTCTGATCGTGCTGAAATATACCCAGTCCAATTCGGTCTGCTATGTGAAAGACGGACAGGCCATCGGCATCGGCGCGGGGCAGCAGTCACGGGTCCACTGTACCCGGCTGGCAGGCTCCAAGGCGGACAACTGGTATCTGCGCCAGTCTCCCCAGGTGCTGGGCTTAAAGTTCCTGGACACGGTAGGTCGCCCCGAGCGGGACAATGCCATTGATGTGTACATGGGCGACGACGCCCAGGACGTGCTGGCCGACGGAATCTGGCAGAATATTTTTGCCGAGAAGCCGCCGGTGTTTACCAGAGAGGAAAAGCGGGCCTGGCTTGACCGGCTGACCGGCGTTGCCCTTGGATCGGACGCATTCTTTCCCTTTGGGGACAATATCGACCGGGCACACCGCAGCGGCGTTCGGTATATTGCACAGCCCGGCGGCTCTATCAGGGACGACGCGGTGATCGAAGCCTGCGACCGGTACGGAATGGCTATGGCGTTTACAGGGATCCGGCTGTTTCATCACTGATTATCATTAAGCGGCTGTTACGCGATTGACAGCTTTTGGCTTTGCCGATATAATGATATTTATGGAGGATGGTTGTTTGAGACAATGTATGGATGCGGATAATCTGCACAGAAGACTGAAGAAAATTATCGGGCAGTTAAACGCCATCGACCGGATGGTGGATGAGGACGTGCCCTGCGAGGACATCCTGATGCAGATTAACGCGGCGAAAAGCGCGCTGCACAAAGTGGGTCAGGTGGTGCTGGAGGGACATGTGAAGCACTGTGTCCGGGACGGCATCGAGCACGGGGATCCGGAGAAGACGATGGACGAGTTTGCCAGGGCCATCGAGCATTTCTGCCGGATGAGCTGACGGCAGGTATGCGGTAGTGTTAGGAAGTCTGTAAAAACAGCAACGGACCGGACAAGCCCCGGGAGGCTTGGGATGGGAGCTGCGGAACTGAATTAAGGAACAGGATATGAGGTTGGAAAAGACACAGGAATATCTTTCGTCCAAGGGGTTTAAGTACCAGTATACGGAAGAGGATGAGAGCGGCAGTATCGATTTTGAATACAGAGGAATTTTTTACCATATCTGGGAATTTCCTCCGGAAGAGCGGGGCGCGGAAAGCAACGTGCGCAGCGGCGGCTGGCATGAGGAATTTTACGGCGATTATGAGGATGAGATCATAGGCATCATGAAGGAATGGAAATAACTGATTTTCGGACGAATCCTCCGGCAGCATAGAACAGATGAGACTATGATGACCGGAGGGTTTCGCTGTGCGCCGGGCCTGTCGTGAAGAAAAAACTATTTTAGGAAAGACGAGAGTGATCGGTATGGATATCTATATCATCCGTCATGGTGAGACGGACTGGAACGCGTTGAGAAAGCTGCAGGGACAGGCGGATATTCCGCTGAACGAGAAAGGGCGGTGGCTGGCGGCCGTGACGGCGGAGGCCATGAAGGATATTCCTTTTGCGGCGGCATATTCCAGCCCCCTTGTCAGGGCTATGGAGACAGCGAAAATGATTTTGGGAGACAGAGATATTCCCATTATACAGGATCGCCGGCTGATGGAGATCAGTTTCGGGGTTTTTGAGGGGGAAGAGATGAAGCCGGAGAATCCCCGGTTGCAGGGCAACGGCTTTATGAATTTCTTCATCGCCCCCGATCAGTACATAGCCCCCGAGGGCGGAGAGACCTTTCAGCAGGTATGCGACCGTACAACACGGTTTCTGAAAGAACTGGCTGCCCGTAAAGAGCTGGAAGGAAAAAATGTGCTGGTGGCCAGCCACGGCGCGGCGATCAAGGGGATGCTGAGCAGCCTTTATCCCACCGATCTCAAAGATTTCTGGCATGGCGGCGTGCATAAAAATTGCGCCGTTTCCCTGATCCGGGTACGGGACGGGCAGATGACGCTGGCGGAAGATGGAAAGATATATTATGAGAATGAATGAAAAAGCCGTAAAGCTTTAAAATATACTTATAATAAAGAAAGGTGGTTTTCGCCGTATGAAAGAAAAAATTATAAAGCGTTTTAAAGAAGTTTTTGGAGCGGAGGGAGACATCAAAACCTTTTTTGCCCCCGGCCGGGTGAACCTGATCGGGGAGCATACGGATTACAATGGCGGCCATGTATTCCCCTGTGCGCTGACCATCGGTACTTATGCTGCCGTTCGCAGGCGGGAAGACAGAAAACTCAGGTTTTATTCGATGAATTTTGAGACGTCCGGTGTGTATGAGTCGAGTCTGGATGACTTGAAACCGGCAAAAGAAGCCGGATGGACCAACTATCCCAAAGGTGTGATGTGGGCGTTTGAGCAGAAAGGGTTTTCGATTCCCTGCGGCCTTGACCTGATGCTGTACGGCAATATTCCCAACGGCTCCGGCCTTTCTTCATCGGCCTCGGTGGAAGTGATGACCGGATATATCCTGAAATGCCTGTTCGGTTTTGACGTGACGCTTCAGGATATCGCGCTGATCGGCCAGTATGCGGAAAATAATTTTAACGGCGTTAACTGCGGCATTATGGATCAGTTTGCCATTGCCATGGGAAAGAAGGAAAACGCGATTTTTCTGGATACCAGCGACCTGTCCTATGAATATGCGCCGATCCGTCTGGAAAATGCAAAGATCGTGATTTCCTGCAGCAATAAAAAAAGAGGGCTGGGAGATTCGAAATACAATGAACGCCGTTCGGAGTGTGAGGAGGCGTTGGCACAGCTGCAAACTGTGGCGGGCATTCAGTCTCTGGGAGAATTGGATGAAGAACAGTTTGACCGCTATCAGGATGCCATCAAGAGAGAGGTGTGCAGACGGCGGGCGAAGCATGCCGTATATGAAAATCAGCGCACCCTGAAAGCAGTGGAGGCTTTAAAGGCAAATGATGTGGAACAGTTTGGCCGCCTGATGAACGATTCCCATGTTTCCCTGCGGGACGATTACGAGGTGACTGGCATTGAGCTGGATACGCTGGTGGAGGAAGCCTGGAAAACCGAGGGCGTCATCGGCTCCCGTATGACCGGAGCAGGCTTCGGCGGCTGTACCGTCAGCATCGTGAAAGACGAGGCGGTGGATGCCTTTATCCGTCAGGTGGGCGACGCTTACCGGAAAAAGATTGGGTATGACGCAGACTTTTATGTAGTGGATATCGGAGACGGGCCGTCGGAAATCTGAGGATAGTTGAGGAACTTAATACGTACTCTCGGAGTTTCGCAGTCCCTGATTTTGTGAGATTCCGAGAGTACATTAATAGAAAAAGGGGGTTGATTATGATGATAGACCAGGCGATCAGGCAGCTGGTGGATTACGGCCTGCACACAGGGCTGGTGGGAAAGGAAGACGAGATTTATACCGTTAACCGTCTGCTGGAGCTGCTGGAAATAGAAGAATATGAGGACAGACCTGCTCCGGAGGCGGAGCTTGAGGATATTTTAAAGGCGCTGTTAGATTACGCGGTAGAAGCGGGCGTGATGAAAGAGGACGGCGTTGTATACCGGGATCTCTTTGACACGAAGCTGATGGGGGCGCTGACCGGACGTCCCGGTGAAGTGATCAAAAAATTCCGGGAGCTGTATCAGGAGTCTCCCCGGAAAGCGACGGATTATTATTATCAGTTCAGCCAGGATACCGACTATATCCGCCGTTACCGGATTAAAAAAGATCAGAAATGGACAGCGCCCACGGAATACGGGGATCTGGACATTACGATCAACCTGTCCAAGCCGGAGAAAGATCCCAAGGCGATCGCGGCGGCCAAGCTGGCGAAGCAGAGCGGTTATCCCAAATGCCTTCTGTGCATGGAGAACGTGGGATACGCAGGAAGAATCAACCACCCGGCCAGACAGAACCACCGGGTAATCCCCGTGACCATCAATGGCCAGGAGTGGGGATTCCAGTATTCTCCTTATGTTTATTACAATGAGCATTGTATCGTATTTAATAAAAACCATATCCCGATGAAAATTGAGCGGGATACGTTCCGGAAGCTGTTTGATTTCGTCCGTCAGTTCCCCCATTATTTCGTGGGTTCCAATGCGGACCTGCCCATTGTGGGCGGTTCCATCTTAAGCCATGACCATTTCCAGGGAGGGCATTATACTTTCGCCATGGAAAAGGCAGAGGTGGAAGAGGCGTTTCAGGTGAAGGGCTTCGAGGACGTGGAAGCCGGCATTGTGAAATGGCCGATGTCGGTGATCCGCCTTAAGGCGGCCGACTCTGACCGGATTGTGGAGCTGGCAGACCATATTTTGAAGGCGTGGAGGGAGTATACGGACGAGGAGGCTTTTATTTTCGCCTATACCGACGGCGAGCCCCACAACACCATCACCCCGATTGCCAGAAGGAACGGTGAGCTGTATGAGATGGATCTGGTGCTGCGCAACAATATCACCACCGAGGAATGTCCGCTGGGCGTTTACCATCCCCATGACGAGCTGCACCATATCAAGAAGGAAAACATCGGCCTGATCGAAGTAATGGGGCTGGCGGTTCTTCCTGCCCGGCTTAAAGATGAGATGGAGCTGCTAAAGGAATATCTGGTTCAGGGAAAAGATGTGCGCAGCGAGGAAAGCCTGGAAAAGCATGCCGACTGGGTGGATGGTTTCAGGGATAAGTATCCTGCTTTCACCGAAGAAAACACGGAGAAAATCCTCCGGGACGAGATCGGCATCGTCTTTATGAAGGTGCTGGAGGACGCCGGGGTGTATAAAAGGACAGAGGAAGGCCGGAAGTATTTCAGGCGGTTTTTGGAGAGCCTGTCATAATTTTAAACAGATTGAAATACAGCGGAAGAGTCTGAAAAGAACGGGCAGATGATACAATATATGAAGTAATATAAAATAAATAAAGGGTTCGAAAAGGGATATGTAACAAAGTCCTTTTCGAACCCTTTATCTGATAAGGTATCCGAGGTATCCGGTAAACCGCTCCGTTGATACATTTGAATAAATTTTGTGATAAGCAGGAAGTGTTTTTATTTATCCAAATACTCCTCCGTCACCGTACTCAATTCCTTTTTCTTCAAAAAATGATTCACGGTCAGCCGTACCAGATGATAAATCACCGCGAACAGCGGCACGCCGATGACCATGCCGATGAAGCCCCACAGTCCGCCGAACAGCAGGATGGAGAACAGTACCCAGAAGCTTGAAAGCCCGGTGGAGTCTCCTAAGATCTTCGGCCCCAGGATATTTCCGTCGAACTGCTGAAGAACCAGGACGAAAACCAGGAAATAAAGACTCTTTAACGGATTGGCCAGAAGGATCAGCAAAGCGCTTGGAATGGCGCCGATAAAGGGCCCGAAAAAGGGGATGATATTGGTCACGCCGATAATCACGCTGACCAGCATCACATAGGGCATGTTCAGAATACTCATTCCCACAAAGCAGATCACGCCGATAATCAGGGAATCGATCATTTTTCCGATAATAAAACCGCCGAACATTTTATGGGCCAGCCGGAACTGGTCGATGATAAAAGCGGCGTTCGGCTCCGGCAGGATGCTGTAGGTGATCTTTTTGGCCTGGGAGATAAAGGTCTCCTTTGAATTGACAACGTAGATCGCCACGATCAGCCCGATCAGCAGATTTTTCACGATATTAATTACGTTCATGACGCTTAGGGAGATACCGGTTACTAACACCTGGACATTGGGGAGCAGGGACTGCTTCGCCCAGTTCTCCAGCCATTTCACCCCGTCGTTGTAGTAGCTCATAATCACCTGTTCCACATCCGGATTGTCCGCCAGCAGGTTTTCGATCCAGACAGACAGGTTCTGCAGGTTCCGGGGCATGGTTTCCACGATGCCGGTAATGCTCTGGATCACCTGGGGAAGCACCATGGCGATCAGGCCGAATACCAGCAGCAGGGCCAGGGAAAGGGTGAGCAGCGTGCTCAGGCCCTTCGCATAGGAGAGCGCCTTTTTTTCCTTTTTCGTTTTTTTGAAAAGGAAGGGATAAAGCTTTCTGGTAAAATGATTGTATAATGGAGACATCAGGTAAGCAAACACGACGCCGTAAATAATCGGTGTTAAAATGCGGAACAGATTGTCGATGCCGCTTCGGATGGCATCCATTTCATATAAACAGAAAAAGAATGCGATTCCCGCCGCCAGAACACAGAAGGCGGTGAGTCCGATGCAGATGTAGTCTTTGAAGTCATGGTGTTTCATGGCGTTTCTCCTCTCAAGTGCTTTCTTTAATATCTATAGAATAATTCTATGAAATTCCCTCTGATTAGGTTTATTTTATCACCGTTGAAAGAAATGTGCAATGGGCTTCGCTGATCGCAGAGGCTGTCCTGATTTTGAATCCCTGCTTTCAACCCGTCGCACAATTTTCACAAAACCTCTTGACAAATCCCAGATTTATGGCATTATTATATTGATATCAAAATGATATCAATATAAAGTGACATTCGAGTTAAAGTTATAAAACCGGAAGAATAAGTCGTTCTCAGTATGAGCAAATATAAACTTTACATAAAATCTTCCGGACCGGAATTGACACGGTCGGACTTTTTGATATGATAGAAAAATGACCATATAAGCATGGTCACCTGACCGGTTGCTTGCGGAAATAAAGCTTACATAATGGAGGCACAAAGTGAAAACAAAACTGAAAAACGGCTTTAAAAAAGTAAGGAAATGGATCAAAAAACACAAGGTGCTGACAGTCTTTCTGGTCCTGGCGGCAGTAGTCATCGGTATTTACTTCCGGTTGCAGCGGGCCGGCCAGGAGATGGCGGAGGCTTTAAGCCAGATGGCTTTCGAGACCGGGGAGGTTTCCTACCGGGATATCACCAGCACGGTCAATGCCACCGGATACGTCCGCAGCGATAACAGCCGTTCTCTGACCACCACGCTGATGAACTTAGAGGTGACGGGCGTGAACGTGGAAGTAGGGGACAAGGTAAGCGCCGGGCAGGCTCTGGTTAGCTTTGACACAGAGGATATTGAAAAAAATCTGGCCGATGCCAGGGAAAGCCTGAATGTGTCCCAGGCCCAGGGCGGTTTGTCGGTGCAGGGCGCCCAGAGAAGCCTGAACGATGCGGTAGGCTCCCGGGATTATCAGGTTACCAGCGCCTTAAAAGACCTGGATTATTCCAAAACCACCTGGGAGGAGGCCGTGGCCGATTATAATGACACGGTTAAAGAGCTGGAAGACAAGAAAAAGGAAGAAGAAGATAAAAAGCGGGAGCGGGATGACAAAGAAAAAGATATGGACCGGGCAAAAGACCGGATGGAGAAAAAAGCAAAAGAATATGCCGAAGCCTCAGCCGCCCAGCAGAATATACTGGGAAGCGGGCTGGACGGCGTGAATATCGGTGTCGGCAGCGACGGGAATTTAACCTTAAGCGGCAACAAGGTAGACGAGGGGCTGGAGCTGAAGAACGCAGCCGACGCGGCCAACGCCGCGTATCAGGCGGCCCAGGCAGAATACCAGGCAGCCCAGGCCGAGTATTCTTCCGTTTCCGCCGATTATGAAAAAGCCAAAGCCGAGCGGGAGGCGCTGGAATCTTCCGTAGACGCAAAGAAAACGGCCATGGACGCCAATTACAGAACTTATGACCGGGCAGCGGACACTTTTAACAATACGGTGCGGATGCAGGACAGCGCCGTGGCCGGCAGCCAGGATTCCCTGACCAATTCCCGGCTCTCCGCCAGCATCGGCAGCCAGGCCCAGGAAAACCAGGTGGAAACCTATGAAAAACAGCTGGAAAAAGGCATTCTCACCTCCCCCATCAACGGAACGGTGACGGCGGTCAATGTGAAAGAGGGTGATACCTACGGCGGCGGCGTGATTGTTACGATTCAGGACTGCGAGGACTTTATCGTGGAGGCGGAAATCGACGAGTACGATATCAGCGATATCAAAGAGGGCATGAAGGTGCTGTTTAAGACTGACGCCACCAGAGAGGAACAGTTAGAGGGCGAGGTGACTTTTGTATCTCCGGTGCCCACTTCCGCCGCGGCATCTTCCTCCGCCATGGGTTCCGGCTCCGCCACATCCCTGACCACGGGCGGAGGCAAGGCGACCTATCAGATCAAGGTGGCTATCCGCACGGCTACCGACCGTCTGCGCCTGGGTATGACGGCGAAGATGAATATCGTGCTAAACGAGGTGGAGCATGTGCTGACCGTTCCCTACGATGCGGTGCAGACCGATGAAAACGGAGACACGGTAGTGTATGTGCTGGAGCAGACGACGGACGCCGAAGGCAAAACCACCCAGGAGCAGCGCCCGGTTGCCGTGACCGTGGGCACCGAGGGCGATTACTATGTGGAAGTGAGCGGCGACGGCCTGGAAGAAGGCATGAAAGTGGCGATTCCCAAAGAGGAAGCCGTCGATCTGATGGAACTGATGATGACGCCGTAAAGGAGTTTCAAAATCGTAACCGGCATCGGATCAGATCATAAAACCGTAAGCTGCAAAACTGTAATAAGGAGTAACTTGTGGAAGACAGAAGATGTATCATAGACCTGCAAAAAATAGTGAAGAGCTTCTATATCGGAACCCCCAATGAGCTGGAAATCCTCCATGGCATCGATTTAAAGGTATACGAGGGAGAATTTATCTCCATCGTGGGCGCGTCAGGCTCAGGGAAAAGCACGCTGATGAATATTATCGGCGTGCTGGACCGGCCGACGGCCGGGGAATACGTGCTGGACGGTGTGGAGGTGGGCGGCGCCGACGACTGGGAGCTGTCCCATATCCGCAATGAGAAGATTGGCTTCGTGTTCCAGACCTATAACCTGATTCCCCGGACAACCGCCCTGAAAAATGTGGAGCTGCCCATGCTTTACGCGGGAACCAGAAGATCGGAGCGGGCCAGGAGGGCAAAAGAGCTGCTGGCCGTGGTGGAGATGGAGGAACGGATGCACCACAAGCCGGATGAACTGTCCGGCGGCCAGAAACAGCGGGTAGCCATCGCCAGAGCCATGGCAAATGACCCGGCGATTTTGCTGGCCGACGAGCCCACCGGCGCCCTGGATTCCAAGACCGGGCGGCTGATTATGGACATTTTCCACCGGCTGAACAGGGAGCAGGGAAAGACGATTGTCCTGATTACCCATTCTACTGAGCTGGCGGAGGAGACACAGCGGATTGTGACCCTTCACGACGGCATGATCGTGGGGGAGAGAAAGGGGAGTGAGGACCTACGCTGATCGGCGAGAATATCGTGATGGCCATAACCGGCCTTCTTTCCAATAAAATGCGGGCATTCCTGACGATGCTTGGCATTATCATCGGCATCGGCTCCGTCATCGCCATTATGACAGTGGGAGATTCCCTGACCAACTCGGTTAATGACTCCATGCAGTCCATGGGGGCGAACAATATCATCGTGTCCCTGCAGCAGAAAACCGGCGACGAGGAGGCTGACGCGGAAAACGACATGGCATTTACCGGCGATACCGCCATTGCCCAGCCCACGGAGGAGGACTATATCACGGAGGAAATGCTGGACCAGCTGAAAAGCACCTACCAGGATTCCATACAGGCCGTGTCCCTGTCGGAAAATGTGGGCAGCGGCCAGGTAAAGGACGGGCGGCTTTACGCCAATGTAACAGTGACCGGCGTGAATCCCGGCTATTTTCTCGCCAGCAATACGGAGATCCTGGCAGGGAGGAGCCTGTCCGCCAGAGATTATGAGGGCGGAAAGCGGGTAGCCCTTGTCTCCGACAAGCTGGTCAACAATATGTTCGGCGGAAAAAACGACCGGGCGGTGGGCGCTTCGGTAGAGGCCCAGGTGGGAAATGATTATTATACATACACCATCGTAGGCGTTTACAAATACGAACAGAATTCCATGAATTTTTCCCTTTCCGCGGAAAAGGATATCAACACAACCCTGTATATCCCCATCAAGACAGCCCAGTCTCAGCTCCACTCCTCCGGCGGCTACCAGATGGTGACGCTGGTGACGGCCCAGGGCGTCAATTCCACGGAGCTGAGCGGAACCGTGCAGCAGTTTCTGAACGTGTTTTACCGCACGAATCCTGATTTTCAGGTGATGGCCTTCAGTATGGAATCCATGGTAAGCGCCTTTTCCTCCATGCTGTCCACGGTGCAGGTGGCCATCTCCGTGATCGCAGGCATCTCCCTGCTGGTGGGCGGCATCGGCGTGATGAACATTATGCTGGTATCCATCACGGAGCGGACCCGGGAGATCGGGACCAGGAAGGCGCTGGGGGCGACAAATCAGTCGATCCGGATGCAGTTTATCATCGAAGCCATGATTATCTGCCTGATCGGCGGCGCCATCGGCGTGGCCGTGGGCGTGGGCGGCGGCTCGGCGGCGGCAAACGCCCTTGGCTATCCCGCCAGGGCGTCGGTTTCCAGCATCATTATCGCGCTGGTATTCTCCATGTCCATCGGCGTGTTCTTCGGGTATTATCCGGCCAATAAGGCGGCGAAGATGGATCCGATTGAAGCGCTACGGTATGAGTAAGGGGACCGTATTGGGAAAGAACCGGCGAAATGCTTGCAGACGGTCAGGCGATATGGTAGTATGTAAAGTAACCTGCATTATATGGTTGCGTATAAGGGCAGCGGCCGTATGGCCATCCATACTGTAAAAACGGAGGTAATTATTTGGGAACTTATCTGAACCCGGGTAACGGCGGATTCGCGGAGATACTGAACAGTATTTATGTGGACAAAACAGGTCTGATCAGTCTGATAAACCGGACAATTCAAACAAGGCAGAAGCTGACCTGCATCAGCCGGCCGCGCCGTTTTGGGAAATCTTACGCGGCGCAGATGCTGTGCGCGTATTATGACTGTTCCTGTGATTCCAGCGGCCTGTTTGACGGACTGGCGATCTCAAAGGATGTGGAATATAAAATCCATCTGAATCAATACCATGTGGTCAGTCTGGATATCTCCGGTTTTATATCCCGGGCTAAAAGAAATGGCCTGGGGATCGATACGGTTCCGAATGAAATTGTCGATGCTCTGAAAAAAGAGATCAGAGAGGCATATCCGGAGCTTTCCGATGTTTCTTTGCTGACGGAAAGCTTAAAAAAGTGTGTGGAGCTGACAGGAAGAAAATTTATTTTTGTAATCGACGAGTGGGACGGCATGATACGTGAGGCCAGGAATGAGCCTGAGACGCAGGAAAAGTATCTGAGCTTGTTAAGAGAATGGTTCAAGAATAATAATTTCACGCCGGATGTGATTGCCGCGGTCTATATGACAGGGATTCTTCCCATCAAAAAAGGCGGGTCGCAGTCTGCAATCTCAGATTTTAAGGAATATTCAATGATTAAGCCGAGAAAATTTGGGGAATATGTGGGATTTACCCAAAAAGAGGTGGAGTCTCTTTGCGAAGAATATGACGCGGATTTTCAGAAAATGAAGCAGTGGTATGACGGATATTCTTTCCGGGAGGTAGGTTCCGTATACAATCCTAATTCGGTGATGCAGGCCATCGACAATGCGGATTTTGATTCCTATTGGACAGAAACTTCTGCCTCCGAAAGCCTTCTTGACTATATCAGCATGGATTACGACGGTTTATCGAAAACTGTCGCGGAACTAATCGGCGGCGGTGAAGCAGAGGTGAATACGCTGGGCTTCGCCAATGACCTGGAGACCTTTAACAGTCGAGACGATGTATTGACCCTTCTGACCCATCTGGGTTATCTGGCATATGATGAAAGGAAAAAAAGCGTACGTATCCCCAACGAGGAGATACGTATGGAGTTCGCGAAAGCAGTCCGCGGGGTTAAAAGGGATGAGACGATCAGACGGCTGCGGGAGAGCGATCAGCTGATCAGGGATGTTATTCATATGGATGAGGAGGCTGTGGCAGCTCAGATTGAGAAGCTTCATGAGGAAGAAGCGGTCCTTTTCTACAACAGTGAGCAGAGTCTTCGCAGTGTGATTAAGCGTGCCTTT
>CAJTTU010000022.1:0-20766 GCA_910579325.1 uncultured Lachnospiraceae bacterium
GGGGCGGAAAATATCCAGAAGCGTTTTTAAAAGGCTATACCGGATATATCCATACGGATGCTTATTCCGGATACAATGGAGTCAGGGAGGTTACAAGATGCCTGTGCTACACCCACTTGCGACGCGCTTTCGTGGACGCGCTGCCAAAAGACATCCATGACCCGAAAGCTTCCAAACCCGCGGAAGCAGTCCTGCAGCTGAACAAGCTGTTTGAGATAGAAAAGGAACTGGACACCCTTCCCCCGGAGCAGAAGAAAAAAGAACGGCTTACCCGCGAGAAAACGCTTCTCGAGGCTTTTTGGCCGTGGGCAGAGATAAGCTCTGCCGGGGAACTGCCAAAGTCGAAACTCCATACAGCTATCCACTATGCCCTGAACAACCGGCAGGAGTTCTTCAACTATCTTGAGGATGGGAACTGTTCCATCAGCAACTCTCTTGCAAAGAACTGTATCCGACCGTTTGTGATCGGTCGGAAGAACTGGCTGTTTGCCGTAAGCCCGAAGGGTGCTGCCGCAAGTGCGGGAATCTACACCCTGGTCGAAACAGCGAAGGCTAATGGTCTGGATGCAGTGAAATACATCAAATATATCCTGTCAGATCAGATATGCCAGGGAGTACATTCCTTGAAAACCCAGAATATCTGGATGACTATCTACCATGGGACCCCATGGTACAGGAACGTTGCCGATAACCACTGCCCTTTTAGTATAGAGGGTTGGTGGTTATTTTTCTATCCACTATCTTATTTGACGCTTACACAAAATCAGCAAGTTTTATCAAAAGCTTTGTCTGATTTTGGGTTACGGCTTTCTTCCAGACAAAAGTGTATTTGTTTGCGGCCGCTTCGATTTTTGTGCCGTCAATGAAAATCGTTTCGCCTGAAATGATATCCCGGATTATGCAAATATTATCGCGATTCTTTTCCTCACTCCAGCTCAAAATCAAACAGCGATATCTGATTCGTATTCGGCAGATCCCCGAACAGCCCCATATCCGACATCAAATCAATCACGGACTTCGGCACCTTGGTCCGCTGCCAGAAATCCTCCTTGGACAAAAAGGACCCGTCCTGCACGGCCTCCACTACGGCGTCGGCGGCCTTGTCTCCCAGGCCGTCGATGCTGCTTAAGGAGGGCATAATCTTCCCGTCGATGACCTGGAACCGGCTGGCTTTGGCCCGGTAAATGTCGATGGGCATAAATTCATAGCCTCTGGCATACATTTCCTGGACAATCCGCATATCCCGCAGAGAGTCCTGCTCCTTCTTCGTCAGCTTGTCCTGGTTCCGCCTGTAATTTTCCAGGTTCCGTTCCAGCTGGGATCTTCCCTGACACATCAGCTCATAGGAAAAGCCGGAAGCCCGGATGCTGAAAAAGGCCGCATAGTAAGCCAGCGGATAGAAAATCTTGCAGTAGGCGATCCGCCAGGCCATCATCACGTAAGCCGCCGCATGGGCTTTGGGGAACATATACTTAATCTTTTTACAGGAGCCGATATACCAGTCCGGCACATCAGCCGCCCTCATGGCCTCCTCCCACTCCGGCTTCAGCCCTTTGCCCTTTCTTACGCTCTCCATAATCGTAAAAGAAAGCTCCGACTCCATCCCCTTATGAATCAGATAGGTCATAATGTCATCCCTGGTACAGATGGCCGTCTGAATCGTGGCCGTTCCCTCCAATATCAGCGTCTGGGCATTTCCCAGCCACACGTCGGTGCCGTGGGCCAGCCCGGCGATCCGCACCAGATCGGAGAAATATTTGGGCTTCGTGTCCAGAAGCATCTGCATGGCGAAATCCGTGCCGAACTCCGGCACGCCAAGGGCCCCCAGCTGACAGCCGCCGATATCATCCGGCGTAATGCCGAGGGCCGACGTATTCTGAAACAGGCTCATCACCTCCGGAGAGTCCAGCGGAATGTCCTTGGCGTCAAGCCCCGTGATGTCCTCCAACATACGAATCATCGTCGGATCATCGTGTCCCAGAATATCCAGCTTCAACAGGTTGTGGTCGATGGAGTGATAGTCAAAATGGGTGGTGACAATCTTCGTGTTCATATCGTTGGCCGGATGCTGAATCGGAGTAAAGGAGTAGATTTCCTCCCCGTGGGGCATCACGATAATGCCGCCGGGATGCTGCCCGGTGGTCCTTTTTACGCCCACGCAGCCCTGAACGATCCGGCTGATCTCACATTTCCGCTTGTGCTGCCCCTTTTCCTCAAAATAGTTTTTCACATAGCCGAAGGCGGTTTTATCCGCCAGCGTGCCGATGGTGCCCGCCCGGAAGGTATGCCCTTTGCCGAAAATCACCTCCGTATAGTCGTGGGCCTGGCTCTGGTATTCGCCGGAGAAATTCAGGTCGATATCCGGCTCCTTGTTTCCCTTAAAGCCCAGGAACGTCTCGAAGGGAATGTCAAAGCCGTCCTTTTTCAGCTTCTCCCCGCAGACCGGGCAGTTTTTGTCCGGCATATCGCAGCCGCCCATCCCAGAAAAGCTTTTCACTTCCTCCGAATCAAAATCATAGTAATGGCAGGAAGGACAGTAATAGTGGGGCGACAATGGATTTACCTCCGTGATATTGGCCATCGTGGCCACAAAGGAGGAACCCACCGAACCCCGGGAGCCTACCAGGTATCCGTCCGCATTGGATTTATCCACCAGCTTCTGGGCGATAATATACATGACGGCAAAGCCGTTGCTGATAATGGAATTCAGCTCCCGCTCAAGCCGTTCCACCACAATCCTCGGCAGGTCGTCCCCGTATTTTTTTCTGGCCGTGCCATAACAGATATCCCGCAGGTCCTTGTCGGAATTGGGGATCACCGGCGGACATTTATCCGGGCGCACCGGGGCGATCTTCTCGCACTGATCGGCGATCAGATTGGAATTGGTGATCACCACCTCCTCCGCCTTCTCGCTGCCCAGATACTGGAATTCCTCCAGCATTTCCTCGGTGGTCCGAAAAAACAGCGGCGGCTGATTTTCCGCGTCGGCAAAGCCTTTGCCAGCCAGAATAATCCTCCGGTAAATCTCATCCTCCGGGTCGATAAAATGAACGTCGCAGGTGGCCACCACCGGCTTCTGAAACTGCTCTCCCAGCGCCACGATCTTTCGGTTCAGATCCCGGAGATCCTCCTCGGAATGCAGGCCGTATTTCTCGTCCCGCAGCATAAACTGGTTGTTGCCGATGGGCTGAATTTCCAGATAGTCGTAAAATTTCACCAGCCGGGAAATTTCCGCGTCGTCGGCGCCGCTTCGCACCGCCTGGAACAGCTCCCCGGCCTCGCAGGCCGAGCCGATGATCAGCCCCTCCCGGTACTGTTCCAGAAGGGTTTTCGGGATTCTGGGCCGTCTGGCGTAATAGGTGATATGGGATTCGGAAACCAACCGGTACAGGTTAATCCGCCCTGTGTCGTTTTTCGCCAGAATGATCACATGATACATGGGCAGCTTTTTAATCAGCTCCGGGTCCGGCTGTCCCGCCTCGTTCAGCTGGTCCAGATTTTTGATCCCCCCCTTTTTCAGCATTTTGATAAATTCCAGAAAAATCAGCGCCGTACATTCGGCGTCGTCCACCGCCCGGTGATGATTCTCCAGAGAAATATTCAGATGCTTGGCGATGGTGTCCAGCTTAAACCGTTTTAAGGAGGGCATCAAAAGCCGGGCCAGGCTTACGGTATCCACCACGGTTGGAGTAAACTCCATCCCAAGGTTCTGAGCCTTATGAGAGACAAAGCCCACGTCGAAATCCGCATTGTGGGCCACGACGGCGCAGCCCTGGCAGAAATTTAAGAATTCCGGCAGCGCCTCCTCCACGCCCGGCGCGTCGATCACCATGTCGTCATTGATACCGGTGAGATTCTCGATCTCATAGGAGATGGGCGTCCGGGGGTTTACGAAAGTGGAAAACCGATCTATGATTTTTCCCTCCCGCACCTTAACCGCGCCGATTTCGATAATCTCATGACGCAGGGGCGTCAGGCCCGTGGTTTCCAGATCGAACACCACGTAATCGTCCTCCAGGCTCTGGCCTGCACAGCGGACCACCATCTCCTTTTTGTCGTCCACCAGATACCCTTCCATGCCGTAAATCACCTTGAAAGGGTCCTTATCCCCCACCATATGATAGGCTTCTGTAAAGCCCTGCACCACGCCGTGGTCGGTGAGGGCCAGCGCCGTGTGGCCCCACTCCATGGCCCGCTTCAGAATATCCTCCACACTGCCCACCGCGTCCATCTCGCTCATCTTGGTGTGGCAGTGGAGCTCCACCCGCTTTTTCTCGCTGCGGTCCCTTCGTTTGCCGCCGCTGTCGGCCTGCCCTTTTTTGATGCCGCTCACCGATGAGATAGACAGTTCGCCGTCGAACCGGTCCAGTATGGCGATGCCTTTTACATAGACATGCATCCCCTTGCTGATCACACCTCTGATCTCGTCGATCCGGTCCGCTCTGGAAAACATTTTCACGGTGATGGTGTCCGTGCCGTCATAGACGTCGAATAAAACCATGAAATTGCCGGTGCGCAGCTCCCGCTCCTCCATGGCGATGATCTGGCCGCCGACCGTCACCTCGCCCATCTCTCCCACAAGCTCAGACAGCCTGATGGGATCGGCGTCGAAATCCCGGCCGAACAGCACGTCGGGATTGTCCGATTTTTTCCGGGAAAAACCGCCCTTCGGCTGCCATTTTTTCTTTCCGCCCTCCCAGCCGGATTTCTTCTGGCCGGACCCGGCTTTCGTTCCCTGGTTCGCACGTCCTTTTGTTCCCTGGTTCGATCCTCCCTGTGTTCCTTGGTTCGACCCTCCCTGGGCTTTTTCCCGGGATTGCTTTGCCGCAGCCTGCCCGCCGTCCGCACCGGAAGCGTCGTTCCAGGGCAGAGGTTCGTCATCGGCCGCCATCAACACCTGGCCGCCTTCCCAGCCCTGACAGGCGCCTGCGCCGGCATCTATGTCCGCGGGCACAGGCTGCAGCCAGGGGTCCTCTTCCTCTTTTCGCTTCTCGGCTTCTCTATACAGACACTGTACCTCGATGCCGAAGCCGCACCGCTCATTGAACACCTTTTCCAGCACCCGCTTCAGCTCGTCGCCGCACCGGTGCTGTACCAGCCCTTCCGTGATCGTCATCTCCAGAAGCTCCGGCTCCGGGAATGTCACCTCTGCTTTCCGGAACATCTGATAGTCCAGCATACTGTAATGCTTCAGCTCCAGCAGAATGCTGTCTCGATAAGCCTCTAACAGCTTTTCCGGCGTATACTGGCTGGAAAGCTGGTATTTCTCCACAATCTTTATGACAATCTCCTTGTGGGGAAACATCTGCTTTTTGATATTCGCTTCCAATATATAGATATTTTTCTTCGGAATCAGCCGCTTCGACAGGATATAAATACGAAGGGCGGTCCTGTCCCTGGACAAAACCACCTTCTCTACCTCCACCGTTTTCAGCGCTTCCTGCAAATCCTCCGTCACCTGGAGATTCGGGATCGCCTCCATAAAACTTTTTGCCATATGTATACACCTGCTAGTATTGTTCTGCAACTGCCCCCTTGGGGCTTTATAATCAACATTTAAATCTGTTTCTAAGTTTTTAAAATCTGTTCCGTAAGCCTTCACTACAATATGTTCAAGATGCGTCTCTACGTTAAACATGCTTTTGACGCAGCACACTCGATCCAAAATGCTCTGCTGACACCTTGTCTCATACTTTGTCTCAACCCTGTCTCATACCATCCAGCTCTGCCCTCAATGCTTCCAGCAGTTCCCCCTCCGGCATCTTCCGGTCTTTCTCGCCCTTCTTAAACAAAATACCCTCTCCGGCTCCTCCGGCAATACCTAGATCTGCCTCCTTGGCCTCCCCCGGCCCGTTGACGATGCAGCCCATCACCGCCACCTTGATATCCAAATCGTCATAACCTGCCGCCAGTGTCTCCACCCGGTTCGCCAAACCGATCAAATCGATTTTGGTTCTGCCGCAGGTCGGGCAGGACACTACCTCTACGCCGCCTTTGCGCAGGCCCAGCGTCTTTAATATCCGTTTGGCCGTCTTCACTTCCTCCACCGGGTCGCCGGTTAAAGATACCCGGATCGTATCGCCGATGCCCTGATACAGAATAATGCCCAGCCCAACGGAGGACTTGATATTGCCGCTGTAAAGGGTTCCGGCCTCGGTAATGCCCACATGGAGGGGATAACAGGTCTGTCGGTCAATCAGCTCATGAGCCCGGACACACATCAGCACATCCGAGGATTTGATGCTGATCACCAGATTATCATAGCCCATGGACTCGATCAGAGCCGTCTTCTCAAGGGCGCTTTCCACTAGCCCCTCCGCCGTCACCCTGCCGTATTTCTCAATATATTTTTCTTCCAGAGACCCGCTGTTTACGCCCACCCGGATCGGAATATTCAGGCTTTTCGCCTTTTCCACCACGGCCTGAACCCGCTCTTCTTCGCCGATATTTCCCGGATTGATACGGATCTTATCCGCCCCGTACTCCATTGCGGCGATGGCCAGCTTATAATTAAAATGAATGTCCGCCACCAGCGGAATGTCGATCTGGTTTTTGATCTGCTCTAACGCCCGGGCTGCCTCCATCGTCGGCACCGCTACCCGCACAATCTCGCAGCCTGCGTCCGCAAGCCTTTTGATCTGCTCCACGGTAGCCGCCGCGTCCTCCGTCTTCGTATTGCACATCGACTGAATCAGCACCGGATTTCCTCCGCCGATTGTGCGGTTTCCGATTTTGATTTGCTTTGTATGATTTCGGCTCATAGGTGATTACATCCTTCCCGTTTATCCTCTTTTACTTTCTCACAACAGCCTCACAATATCATGATACAGCACAAACACCATCAGCGCCATCAACAGCACCATCCCCGCCATATGGACCATTCCTTCTTTCTCCGGGTCGATGGGCTTTCCCCGCACCAGCTCGATCAGGAAAAAGAAGATTCTTCCGCCGTCCAGAGCCGGAAGGGGCAGAAGATTGACCACGCCCAGGTTGGCGCTTAACAGAATGCCGAAATTAATCAGGTTCAGGAACACATAAAGCATGCCGTCCGGCTTGCTGTCCTCCACCATATCCGACATCGTGCTCACCAGTCCCACCGGTCCGGTCATGGACTCTGCGCCGATCTTGCCCTGAATCAGCATGCGCAGGGAGGTCAGCGTATAGCTGATCCAGTACTTCACCTCATATGCGCTGTACCCCAATGTCTCCAGAACCGTGGTTTTATCCCGCTGACCGGACACCTGAATCCCCATCATATAGGTTCCCGTCTCTTCATAATATTTGGGCGTCAAAAGCACCTGATGCTTCTCTCCGTCCCGCTCAAAAGTAACCGCCAGGTCTTCCTTCTGGTGCAGCGCCAGATACAGGCTGACCTCCCGGTAAATCACAATATCCTGCCCGTTGATCCTGGTAATCCGGTCGCCGGCCTGCATTCCGGCTTCCTCGGCGGGAAATCCTTCCATCACGCCGGACAGCACCGGCCGGTCGATGCCCACGGTGCCAATCACAATCACCGCCAGCACAAACGCAAGCAGAAAATTGAAAACCGGTCCTGCCGCGATCACGGCGATCCTTGCGCCAATCGACTTATTCCGAAAGCTTTTCTCCGGAATAATATCATATTCCTCCTCCGCCAGCTCATCCATCATCATACAGGAGCCGCCAAGCGGAAACAGTTTCAGCGCATAGGTCGTCTCCCCTTTTTGAAAGCTGAACAGCTTTGGACCAAAGCCCAGGGAAAACTCTATGACGCCGATGCCATGCTTCTTCGCCAGCAGAAAATGCCCCATCTCATGTACAAATACAATCATCCCAAATACCAGAATCGGCAACAGGATACTCAATGCTTCCACCTGCTTTCTATATCAAAATGCTTTTCCATTCAAGAATTCATAAGTTTCCGCCTCACAGTCAAGAATCTGCTCCACCGCAGGGTTTTCGATCACTTTATGGCGTTCCACCGCCTCTGCGATCAAGTCCGTAATCGTCAGAAATCCGATCTTCCGCTCTAAGAATCGCCCTACCGCCCATTCATTGGCCGCGTTAAACACAGTGGGCGCCGTGCCGCCTGTCCGGCCCACCTGAAAGGCAAGCGCCAAGCCGGGGAAATTCGCAAAATCCGGCGTTTCAAAGGTTATTTTCCCCAATGTTTTAAAGTCTAATCTATCTCCCGGCAGACTTTTTCGTTCTTTTTCATAAAGGGCATACTGAATCGGCAGCTTCATATCCGGCGTACCAAGCTGGGCGATAATGCCGCCGTCCAAAAATTCCACCATGGAGTGAATCACGCTCTGGGGCTGCACCACCACCTCGATCCGGTCAAAATCCACGTCGAACAGCCACCTGGCCTCCATCACCTCCAGCCCCTTGTTCACCATGGTGGCGGAATCGATGGTGATCTTTCTTCCCATAGACCAGTTGGGATGCTTCAAAGCATCCTCCGGCTTCATATCCTTCATCTGTTCTCTGGTCCATCCCCGGAACGGACCGCCGGAGGCCGTCAGAAGAATTCTGGAAATCCGGGCGGAATCCTCTTCCTTCAAAGACTGGAAGATGGCGCTGTGCTCGCTGTCCACCGGATAGATCTTTACGCCCTTTTCCTTCGCCAGCGGCATAATCAGATGCCCAGCCGTCACCAGCGTTTCCTTGTTTGCCAAAGCGATATCCTTGCCCGCCCGTATGGCCGCAATGGTGGGGCGGATACCGATCATGCCCACCACGGCAGTCACCACCATATCCGCCTGCTCCATGGACGCGGCCTCTAAAAGCCCATCCATACCGGCGCATACCTTTACCGGCACATCTTTCAGCCTTCCCGCCAGCTCCCGGGCCTTCTCCTGATCCCAGACACAGACCAGGTCCGGCAAAAACTCCCGGGCCTGGGCCTCCAGCAGGACAATATTGCTTCCGGCCGCCAGCGCCAGCACCCGGATATCTTTATGATAACGTACAATTTCCAAAGTTTGGGTCCCGATGGAACCCGTCGAACCCAATACGACGATATTTTTCATGCAATGTTCCTTCTGCCTTTCTAAATTTCCTTCTGTTTTCCCAAAAGCTGTTTATCCGGACACTTTTTTCTAAAGTCTGCCCCAGGCAATTCCGAAAACCCTGCCCGAAACTTTTTCGATTTTTCCTTTTTTCCAAGGTTATTACGCGGGAATCAGGTCAGGTTTCCCTATGCTTCCGCCCGATTTCTCACCGGAAAAGCGCCGGAAAATACATCTCCCCATACTGCACGCACCGGATCGTCACATAGACGGCCGGCGCCACAAAAATCACGCTGTCGAACCGATCCAGAATCCCTCCGTGCCCGGGAATCAGCTTCCCATAGTCCTTCACATTATGATTCCGCTTGATGGCCGAGGCCGCCAGATCTCCGATCTGGGAAATCCCCGCTCCCACCAGACAGACGATGCCGCAGCCAAATACCGCGTGCTCCACCGGAATCTGCTCCGCGAACACAGCTCCGTAAATCATACCCAGAATCATGGCTCCGGCTGCGCCGCCCACGGCCCCCTCCACCGATTTTTTCGGACTGAGCACCGGCGCCATCTTATGCTTCCCAAACAGCATTCCCACACAGTAAGCGCAGGTATCGCTGCCCCAGGAGCCAAGGAAAATCAGCCAGACCAGATAGACGCCGCCGTCGAGCATCCGGGTCAGATAGACATACATCAGCATCACATGTACATAAAACAGGCCGAAAAAGGCCATAATCACCTGCTCTGTCTGATACTTGGGAAACGAAAACACATAAACTGCCAGAAAAAGGATCAAAAACAGACAGAAAAAATAAACCGGAACCCGGTCTGCGCCGGCCACCCACAGAAGGCGCAGGCTGTACAGCACGGCGGCCGTATAGCCCATCCACCCAAGGGGCTGATGATGGATCTCCACAACCCGGTACAGCTCATACAGGCCAATGAGAGAAACCACCGTCAGACAGCCCCACAGCCAGGGACCGCCTGCCACCAGGAAGATTACCGCTAATACTACTAATATGATGCCGCTGCGCAATCTAATCCAAAACATGCTATTTTACGCCTCCAAAACGCCTGTCCCTTTTATTATATTTCTCGATGGCCCGGATCAGCTCGTCTTTATTGAAATCCGGCCACAGTACATCCGTAAAATAAAACTCCGTGTAAGCCAGCTGCCACAGCAGATAATTGGACAACCGCTGCTCTCCGCTGGTACGGATCAGAAGATCCGGGTCAGGAATACCCGCCGTGTCCAGATAATCGGAAAACGCCTGCTCGTCAAGCTGCTCCGCCGTCAGTCTGCCCGCCCCGGCATCCGCAAGCATTTTCCGCGCGGCCCTGACGATCTCGTCCCGGCTGCCGTAGTTGACGGCGATCACAAAGGTCAGGCCGGTATTCTGCGCCGTCTCATCCTCCAGACGGCCTATTCCCTCTATGATATCCCGGGCGAAACGGCTGCGCTCGCCAATCATTTTCACCCGCACATTATTTTTCTTGGCAATGCCCAGAAGCCGTTTCATATAGTAGCGAAACAGCTGCATCAGCGCGCCCACCTCGTCCTCCGAGCGCTTCCAGTTCTCCGTAGAGAAACCGTACACCGTCAGATACCGGATGCCCAGACGGGCGGCGTCCTCCACAGTCCGCTCCACCACCTTACAGCCCTCCGCATGGCCCATGTTCCGGGGCAGCCCCCTCTTTTTCGCCCATCTGCCGTTTCCGTCCAATATAATCGCCACATGGACGGGAATTTTCAATTCTTCCTCAGACACTATTTGATCCTCCCATTTATTCAGTGAAATACCCCTGGAGTCATCGCTTCCATATCCGGCCAGCAGATGCCGCCAAAATTTAACATCCTATAAAGGGGACTGCTTCATAACGGCGTCACAAAAAACGCCATAAAACAGTCCCCCCTATTTCCATAAATATACGCTCAAAAAATATGCTTTCAGAAGCTTATCATGCCAAAAGCCAAAACCTTTTCACAGTATGACAGCTTATACGGTCATAACCTCCTTGGTTTTCTCTTCCACTTCCTTATCGATCTTCGCCACATACTTATCCGTCATCTTCTGCATATCTTCTTCCGCGATCTTCTGCTCGTCCTCGGAGATCTCGCCTGCCTTCTGGGCCTTCTTGATCGCCTCCATGGCGTCCCTGCGGATATTTCGGATGGCCACCTTCATGGCGTCTCCTTTTTTCTTCACATCCTTGGCCAGTTCCTTTCTCCGGTCCTCCGTCAGCTCCGGGAACACCAGGCGGATCACGGAACCGTCGTTATTCGGATTAATCCCCAAATCCGAGGTCTGGATCGCCTTCTCGATCACCTTCATCGTCGACTTGTCCCAGGGCTGGATCAGCAGCATTCTGGCTTCCGGTACAGACACGTTCGCCATCTGCTGAATCGGTGTGGGCACGCCGTAGTAATCCACCCTGATCTTGTCCAGCACCCGGGGATTCGCCCGGCCGGCCCTGATGCCCATATATTCCTGGATCAGATTGTTCAGACTCTTCTCCATCTTCTCCTCAAATTCCAATAATTTTTCTTCCATCTGCGTCATCCTCCGTTTTTCATATTTCATATAGTTTATATACCGCCCCAGGCCGGTGTGCTGTCCGGCCGGCATCCCCCATAGATTTAGCGGATACCGCCCAAACCGTATACCAAAGCCTGCTAGTGTACTGTCACCCTCGTCCCCGTGATCTCGCCTTTCATCGCGCGAACGATACTGTCCGGCTCATCCAGACCAAACACCGCCATGGGCATATGGTTATCCATACACATAACAGAAGCCGTCAGGTCCACCACGGCCAGCTGCTTATGGATCACTTCCTGAATGGACACCGTATCATACTTTTTCGCCTTCGGATTCACCTTCGGATCGCTGTCATAGACGCCGTCCACTGCCTTTGCAAGCAGAATCACATCCGCCTCCATCTCGATTGCCCGAAGCGCCACGCCGGTATCCGTGGAAAAATATGGATGCCCCGTACCGCCGGCAAAGAAAATCACGCAGCCCTTCGCGAAAGCTTCATTGGCCTGATCTTTGGAAAACAGTTCCGTCATGGAGCCGCAGGCAAATGGAGTGAAAATCCGGGTTTTCATGCCCTCACTGCGGAAAATCTCCGACACATAGATCGCGTTCATCACCGTAGCCAGCATCCCGATCTGATCCGCCTTCGTCCGATCTATGGCCTCGCTGGTACGTCCCCTCCAGAAATTCCCGCCGCCGATCACAACGCCGACCTGGACGCCTTCTTTCACGGAAACCGCCACCTGCTTCGCCACTTTACGGCACACTTCCTCGTCAAACCCGGTTTTCTTTTCTCCCGCCAGCGCTTCTCCGCTCAGCTTCAAAAGGACTCTTTTCGCTTTTTCCATCGCTTCCTCTTTCCCGCGCCCACGCGCCATAACTTATCGCATTCCCCGCTTTTCTATTATTATAACACAAAACGGATAATTGTAAATGCGGAAAAAGCAAATAAGATAAGGCCCAAAATTCTCGAACCACTGGGATATACGCTTTCAGTTACGCCCTTAAAAAAGTGAAATGCCCCCACAGAATCTAGTTTCAATTGACTGCGCCACTATTGCTGCATATACACGCTGCTCCACTTGGCAATTTCCGCAAACACAGCTTTCAGCGCGTTCCCTCCCTCTGTCAGGGAATACTCCACATGGGGCGGGATCTCGTTGAACTGCTCCCTGTGGACAAGCCCGTATTCCTCCAGCTTTCGCAGCGTTGACGACAGCATGGTTTTGGAGATGCCGGGAACATGTTTCTGCAGCTCCCCGAAACGCAAAGCATGGAACGTAAACAGAGCAAACAAAATCTGTACGTTCCACTTCCCCTCAAAAATAAACATTGCTTTTGTCACCGGACAGCTCACAGGACACTGACACTGCCCCGCATCCACATTCGGGTCCTCCGAATCCGCCAGGGCATTGTGTATGAGACAGCCCTTTCTTTCGTCGTCCATTCTTTCCTCTTTTCCGATACCAATTTCAAACCCGTTACCGATGTCAAATTCCGTAATGTTTCTTTCCCATCCCGCATATCCCGGAAAGGCTTCAGATCGCCTGCCGGAAAGGGCCTATTATATGCGGAAAATACGGTCAGATCCATCTTACCATGTCAGATTTTTTTGCCTACTTGTTATTTTTTCCAGACATGGTATGCTTATTGTACCATATATCATATGATATGCATAGTGTAATCTCAAAAATACATACTATGCCGGATAAACACAAAGGAGAGAGTAAGAGATGAGCAAATTAAATGATTTTTTAACAGAAGCAGGAGTTTTCTTTCTGGCCACCACCGACGGCAGTCAGCCCAAGCTGCGGCCTTTAGGCGCCCATTTTGAGATGGACGGCAAAGTGCTGTTCGGCGTAGGCGATTTCAAGGATGTATACAAACAGATGGTTGCGAATCCCCTGGTTGAAATTTCCGCCGCCAAACCGGACGGCAAATGGCTGCGCTATACCGGAAAAGTCGTATTCGACACCGACCCCAAATATGCCGCCGCCATGCTGGAAGCTCTACCTCAGTTAAAAGAGGTTTATAATGAAAAGACCGGCTACAAACTGGCCATGTTCCACCTGGAAGAAGCCACCGCAGTGGTTATTCCCATGATGGGGCCGGGGGAGCCGATTGAATAAGTAATGTTCAAAAGAATCCGGCGTATGGTTTCATTCACCCAAACGCCGGATTCCTTTTTAAATGAAAACATGATTCTCTCATTTAATGTCCTTGCAACCCGCTACTCACTCCCATTCTCCTCAAAATACCACTCCACCAGCACATAAGTCCTCTCTCTGGTGGTATCGGTCAGCGAGCGGGTATAGCTTAACAGACGGCTGGATTCCGAACTGGCCGACGCGGAATCCCGCTGGGCCTTCGCGTCCCTGTCCTTGATCCACTGGAGCTCCTCCTGCTTTAACGCCTCCCCCTCATCCTCAGGCAGACTCCGCTTTAACGGCGGATAGATCCGGTTCAATTCATCATCCCAGATTCGATAGGCATTGTCCTGGGCCTCCTGCTTTTCCTTGATGGGGGTTCCTTCCATATTGCCGTAGATCCGGCTCACCTGTAATTCGATATCACCCAGGTATTCCATATAACGTTCCCGTTCTGACAAAAGCTGCGCAAGCATTTCCTCCTCCGCGTCCTCAGCGGCCAGCACCGCCTTCTGCTCGTCAGTTTCTTTTGTCACGGAAGTTTCTTCCGCCTCCGCCTGGGCCTTTGCCCGCTCCCTGATCGGATATTCCGCCAGAAGCTTTGACATGCCGGCCATCGCCTCATCCATACCCGGTAGCGGACTGTCGCCGTCGTCATCGCCCTGAGTCTCATCCTTTTCCGGGAACGCGCCCTCCGGCCCGCCGCCGGCGCCCGGCAGCGTCTCCGTCGGATTCTCCACGATCACCACCGGGTTATCCTGATACCGTACGGCATCATAACTGTTTGAAGCCAGACTCGCATCCATATAGGCTTTCAGGCAGAGGGTACTGGCTGTTCCCACACAGATAATCCCACAGATTACACCGATTATTTTCATTCTTCTTGGAGTCACAGACATCCCCCTTTCCCGAAGCCCTGCACCTTCAGGTCACTTCCCCGGGCGCATCATCATAAGCGCGCTATCAGTCTCATACATATACCGGTATTCCGATCACTCTGCCGCCGGGTCCGTCTCCCACGGGCCGCAGTCGGCCGCATGAGTGGCCAGGCTGTCGCAGCGCTCGTTTTCCGGATGACCGGCATGGCCCTTCACCCAGACAAACTCCACCTCATGGTTTTTCTTCGCTTCCAAAAGCCGCTTCCACAGATCCACATTTTTCACCGGCTCATTCTTTCCCCGTTTCCAGCCTTTTTTCACCCAGCCGCTAATCCAGTTCTGATTAAAAGCATTGACCAAATAGGCGGAATCCGAGTACAGCGTCACATGGCAGGGCTTAATCAGAGCCTCCAGCCCTGCGATCGCCGCCATCAGCTCCATCCGGTTATTCGTCGTCTTATAATATCCTCCGGCCAGCTCCCGCTCGTGAAGCTGGCCCTTGGAATCCACATACTGCAACACGGTACCGTAGCCGCCGGGCCCATCCGGATTTCCTCTGGCAGCCCCGTCCGTATAGATCGTCACATTCATTTATTCCTCTTTCTTGACGCAGCGCCGCATCATCAATCCGCGCTGCCTTTACCGCCATCCCATGTCGTAAAAACGTCTGTTTCCGGCAGCAGCTTCACAGCCTCCACTCCCCGGTCTCCACAAAGTGGCCCGCGGCATGTTCCGCCTCCTCAATAATCCGGCCGTCATACCCCATCAGCCGCAAAAGCTTAATGGCGTTTCGGGTCATGGCACGCCCCGGCATCAGTCTGTAAGGAAAATAAATATCCTGTTCGTTCACTTCTTCTTCAAAATGGTAATTGTGATAAATCCCTTCCAGCAGGTGCGTCAGCTCGATATCATGGGTGGCCGCAAAGCACATCACCTGCCTGCCGGGCAGGTTTTTCAGAATCTGGGCCGAGGCGGCGATCCGCTCCACCGTATTCGTCCCCCGCAGTACCTCATCCACGAAGCAGAGCACCGGCGCGCCTGTGCCGGCCTGATCCAGAATACGTTTTAACGCCCGGATCTCCACAATATAATAACTCTCCGCTCCCTGAATATCGTCCCGCAGCGCCATGGAGGAATAGATCTTATAAAAACTGCCCTGATAGGAATCTGCCGGACAGGTCACTATAGTCTGGGCAAACAGAGCGTTGATGGCCGCCGTCTTTAAAAACGTAGATTTTCCCGAGGCGTTGGAACCGGTCAGCAGCACACAGGCTTCCTCATCGATGCTGTTTTTCACCGGCTCGGCGATCAGCGGATGATACATATTCCGGCTGCGATACTGCAAAGGACCGTCCGTGACAAACGCCGGAACGGCGTAAGCGCCCAGGCTTTCCCGGTAGGACGCCACTGCCGAACAGCTTTCCAGCATGCCCAGCGATTCATACAGCGCCTCGGCCTCCTGCTGATGTGCCGCCACAAAACCGCGCACCGTCTCAAAGGCAATCAGGTCGATATGGAACAGAATCCGTATATAATCCATGATCATATCCGCCAGGGAGCCGGCAAGGGTCTCCTGATATTTAATCAGGCGGGCATACTTTTTCACTTTGAAAAACACGGCGCCTGCCTGACCTGCCCGCTCGCCCAGTTCTTTTAATTCTCCCCCGCAAAGAGGTTTCAATGCTCTGGAAGCCTCCGCCATGGCCAGCAGATAGCCGATGCAGGAAAAAAAGCTTTCCACCTCCGCTTTTTTGCTGTAATACGTATAGACGTTCAGCGTCACCATCGCCACTGTAACCACAATAAACACCGAGGGATTCCATAAAATCCCGGCGGCCGCCCCGATCAGGGCAAAATCCTGTACCCAGTGCCTTACCGGGCTGCTGCCCGGCAGCTCGGCAAACCGGAAAATATAGTCCGCCAGGGCAATCCGGCGCACACGGCCCATCTTGCAGAATTCCAGCTCGATCCGCTCCCGTCCTTCCTGATTTTGCTGAAACCAGCTGATCAGACGGTTCCGCCGTTCGGCCTCCCCCTTGTCAAAAAAGGGCGTGCGCAGCAGATAATACAGGTACTCTTCCCCCACGGAGGACCAGGTATGATTCACCCGACGGAACACCTCGTCCATATCCAGGTCATTCCAGGTGATATCGTCGATATAAAATTCACAGTCTTCCTGCCTGCGGTTAAAATAATGGGAGACGCGGTCAAATTCCTCCCAGCTATACTCTCTTGCGGGAACGCTGCCCCATCCGGCCCGCAGCCGCATTTTCAGATCGGCCAGCCGTTTTTTCTTCTGCCAGAAACTGTACAGGGCAATCGCCGCCAAAGCCGCTGCTGCCGCCAGTCCATAATTCATACGTCATGTCTCCCAGGTTGAATATGCTTTCTACAATATATTACCGGTCAGCCTGACATCTCTGCCTATCTGTCAGACGGTTTCATCAGCCGGCAATATGTGCTGCCGGTGCATCCCTTCCGGGCAATCCCTGCCATTTCGGTCACGATTATTCTCCCATCTGCCCGATCGCCGCCGTCACCAGCTTTGCGAAGCGGCCGGACACCCGGTCGGCAGTCTGCTGTACTTCCTCATGGTTCAGCGGCCGGTCTGTCATGCCGCAGCCCAGGTTGGTGATACAGGATATGCCGCAGACCCGCATCCCCATATGATTAGCCGCCATCGCCTCGCAGGCTGTGCTCATACCCACCGCATCCGCTCCCAGAAGCCGGGCCATTTTCACCTCATAGGGCGTCTCATAGGCAGGACCGCCAAACTGGAGATAAACGCCCTCCGCTAACGGCACGCCCGATTCCCTGGCAGTCCTTCGCAAAAGCTCCTGTAATTCCCGGTCATAAACCTGACTCATATCCGGGAAACGGGTTCCCAGCTCCTCCAGGTTTTCTCCCCGCAGCGGAGAGGGCACAAAGGAAGCGATATGGTCCGTAATCATCATCAGGGCGCCCCCGGCAAATTCCGGGCGCAGTCCGCCGGCCGCATTGGTCAGAAACAGAATCTCTGCCCCCATCAGCTTCATCAACCGGACGGGCAGAACCACATCTGTCATGTCATAGCCTTCATAATAATGGACGCGGCCCTGCATCATCACCGTCGGAACGCCGTCCACATACGCAAAGAGAAACCGCCCCTGATGTCCCGGCACCGTAGACACGGGAAAACCAGGGATCTCCTCATAGGGGATCGACGCTTCCATCTGAAACCGGCCTGCGAAATCCCCCAGCCCCGATCCCAGCACCAGCGCCACACGGGGCGTAAAGGGCAGTCTGTCTCTCACCGCCTGATCACAACGCTGCAACTTTTCATAAACAGGATTCAAAACAGTTCCTCCTACAAATCTACTGATATTATATCATGTTCTCCGGTCATGTGCCTCCGGCAGATGGCCACTCCGCTTCGCTTCGGGCCAGTATAATACCTACCGGTATTATACCATACATTCCCTGACAGTGACAGAAAAAAACAAAATCGAAAGAAAATATTAAACTATTGATTCCGGTCGTATTGAAAGCGCCCCGCTGTTGTACTGACGGTCCGGGCCGTGGCCACCTGGTTCGTTACACGCGGGAATACTTTACAGATATACCCCATAAACTTTACAGCAGCTCCGCCATATCAAACAGAAGCCGCTCGCTGTCCTCCCAGCCCAGACAGGGGTCTGTGATGGACTTTCCATAGATATGGTCGCCGATTCTCTGGCAGCCTTCCTCGATGTAGCTCTCAATCATCACGCCTTTGATCAGCCGATCCACATCCCGGCTGTGCCGGCAGCTGTGCAGCACCTCTTTCACGATACGGATCTGCTCTTTATACTGCTTTCCCGAATTGGAATGGTTCGCGTCCACGATACAGGCAGGATTCCGATACTCTTTCTTCTGATACATCTCCACCAGCCGGATCAAGTCCTCATAGTGATAATTCGGAATATTCTGTCCATGCTTATTGGTAGCTCCCCGCAGGATCGTGTGCACCAGCTCATTGCCGTCGGTGTGCACCTCCCAGCCCCGGAAGATAAAGGAATGCCCATGCTGGCCCGCCGTCACGGAATTCATCATAACGGACAGATCGCCGCTGGTGGGATTCTTCATGCCCACCGGCACATCGATGCCGCTGGCCGTCAGCCGGTGCTGCTGATTCTCCACGGAACGGGCGCCCACCGCCACATAGGACAGCACGTCGGCCAGATACCAGAAATTCTCTGGGTACAGCATCTCGTCCGCAGGCGGCAGTCCGGACTCTCTGATCGCCCGCATGTGCAGCTTGCGGATCGCCAGAACGCCTGCCAGCAGATCCGGCTTTTTCTCCGGGTCCGGCTGGTGCAGAATCCCCTTGTAGCCCTCTCCCGTGGTACGGGGCTTGTTGGTATAAATTCTGGGCACCAACACCAGCTTGTCCTTCACCTTTTCCTGCAGCTTCGCCAGACGGCCGATATAATCGCAGACCGCGTCCTCCCGGTCCGCCGAACAGGGACCTATGATCACCAGAAAGCGGCGGTCCTCCCCCGTAAATATCCTGCGGATTTCCTCATCCCGGTCCGCCTTTACCCTTTTCAGCTCCTCCGGCATGGGAAACTGCTCTTTAATCTCCGCCGGAACCGGCAGTTTCTGAATAAAATTAAAACTCATTGCATAATGATTCCTTTCCCGATAATGGGACAATTATAATACATTTGCCGGCCGCGAACAAGAAAGAATTTGCCCCGAACTGGATTTTTTTCAGAAGGTACATTATAATGTAAGGATATCGGAGGAACACGCATATGAAATTAACCCAGAACAACATCAGACAGGCCGCAGAAGATGAACATACTTTTGCCGCCGGAAAAAACCTGTACGAACGACAGAAAGCAGTCGTCGACAAAATCGACAGTTTCTGGAAAAACGAAGTCTATATCACCGCCTCCGTCCACGAAAGCGACGCCGGACGGGCATCCGTTTACCGGACAAGAATCTTTCTGAAAAACAACGCCATCGACAACTGCCTGTGCAGCTGCCGCAAACAGGAAATGAAAGGCCGCCTGTGCCGGCACGGCGTCGCCGCGGCCTTTACCTATCTGGAACAGACCTGGGAACAGGGACAGCGGCCCGCCGTTACCTCATCCCAGATCCACAAAGTGCTGGAGGGTTATCTGAACCGGGAAAAATCCCGCATTCTGTCCGCAGAAAACGAGGAACCGCTGCACCTGTCCCCCTGCCTTACCATCAGATCCGGTCAATGTTTTCTCTCTTTCTCTCTGAACATAAGCAGCAGACAATATCCGGTCAGAGACCTGGCCGCCTTTGTCCGCGCTGTGAAAACCGGCGCCTGGCTGTCCTACGGAAAGAACGCGGGCTTTTATCACGGAATCGACGCTTTTTCTCCCGACAGCCGGGAACTGGTCGCAATGGTTAAGGACCTGATCGATGAGGAACAGCTTATTTCCGTCCCATCTTCTTCCGGATCCTTTGAACGCCGGTATAAAAGCGGCGCCGCCCCCGGTGAACTTCCCCTTGGAAAAAGCCACATAGACGCCTTTCTTCACCTGTTTACAGACAGGCAGATAGCAATCAGAAGCATAAAAGGCGATGTTTCACTGTTCAGAGTCAGGAACGCAGACCCCGTTATCAAAATCATAATCGGACTGCTTCCGGGAAACGGCGCGGCACTCTGGCCGGAAACAGCATACGCCGGAGATAACGGCGGCAGAGACAGACTGCGGATGTTCGCATCACACCGACGCATATTCCTGCTCATAGAAAATGAAAGAACTTTATATTGCTGCAGCGAACCCTATTCCGGCGACATGGGTATCTTTCTGGACAATCTGATTAACAGAAACGAAAACGAAAGGCAGGAAGACATGCGCCTGGCCGCGATGGCAGGCGTACCTGCTCTCAGAGATACCGAACGGCTGACAGACTGCTCTCTGATCGGCAAGCGGGAGCTGCCTGTTTTTCTGGCCAGGGTACTGCCTGTTTTACAGCGTCACTGCCAGGTAGAGCAGGCGGACTGGACAAAACCGGTATCGGACGGACAAACGCAGATCGGCGATCCTCTGTCTGCGCTGGTTCCCGCGCCCTTAAAAGCATATTTCTATATCGACAGTCCCGGTCCGGATGTTCTGACATTATCCGTCACCTACCGTTACGGAGAGACCGGTTTTTCTCCTCTTGCCCGGAAACCCCCGGCATTAGACTACCGGGATGAGGTCAGGGAACTGAAAATCAG
>CAJTTU010000022.1:20796-42779 GCA_910579325.1 uncultured Lachnospiraceae bacterium
CAAACGATATTTTACGGAGCGCTACTTCAACACAGATCTGTTCGTGATCGAAAATGATGCCGGACGGCTCTATCACTTTCTGTCCGAAGGCCTTCGCCAACTGGAAGCAGAAGGACAGACAGAACTCTCCTCCTCCGCCTCCGCTCTTACGGTCCGGCCTCTGCCGCCGGTTCACGTAAACTTAATGTTAAAGGGAAAATGGTTTCAGCTGGAAGTTGACCTGGAAGGCCTGAACCAGGAAGATATCAGAAACATTCTGGCACAGTATGAACAGAAAAAGCCTTATTACCGGAAAAAAGACGGCGCATTTTTGTCTGTCAGCCAGGAAAGCGCGCACACCCTTTGGGCGCTGTATCAGAGTATGGAGGACAAGACCTGGGCCGGATATTCTTTTAAGCTTCCGGCCGGTAGACTCTGGTATGTAAACTGGCTTCTGGAGCAGGATCATCGGGCCGTAAAAACCACGGACAGCTATGTGGACCGTCTTTTAAACGCTCTGGAAAACGACGCACAAATACCGGTACCGGACTCTTTAGCCCATATTCTGCGCCCTTACCAGAAAACAGGGGTTCGCTGGCTGGCTTCTCTGGACCGGCTGGGCTTCGGCGGAATTCTGGCAGACGATATGGGCCTCGGAAAAACCATTCAGATTCTTGCGCTGCTGGTATCCGAAAAAGAACGCCGCCCCGAAGATCCTGTGCTGTCTCTGGTGATCTGTCCTTCCTCCCTGGTTTTTAACTGGGAACAGGAATGCCGCCGCTTCGCACCCTGTCTGAAGACGCTTGCCATCACCGGAAACAGCGTGAACCGGCAGCGTTTGCTGAACCCGGACCATATCCGGGACTATGATCTGCTGATCACCTCCTATGACCTGCTGAAAAGAGACGCCCTTTTATATCAGCCTTTCCGGTTTCGCTATCAGGTCATCGACGAAGCCCAATATATTAAAAACAAAAAAACCCAATGCGCAAAAGCAGTAAAGTCCATCAGCTCTGTCACACGGTTTGCCCTTACCGGAACGCCTGTGGAAAACCGACTGGGCGAGCTGTGGAGTATATTCGATTACCTGATGCCCGGCTTCCTGTTTTCCTACGGTCGTTTTAGGGAATTGTTTGAAAATCCTCTGACAAAAGAAGAAAATGAGGAGGCGCTGTCCCGGCTTCTGGCGCTGACACGGCCTTTTATTCTGCGGCGGCTCAAACAGGAGGTGCTTACGGAACTGCCCGAAAAACTGGAAACCGTCCTGTATTCCCCTCTTGACGGCGAACAGAAAAAGCTCTACACTGCGGCGGCATTCCGGCTGAAAGCGGCACTGGAACAGGAAGATGAAGCCAGTCTTCGAACAAACCGGTTCCGGATCCTGGCTCAGCTCACCAGACTGCGGCAGATCTGCTGCGATCCGTCGCTGTGCTATGAAAATTACGAAGGCAAATCGGCAAAGCTTTTGACCTGCCTGGAATTAATGGAAAACGCCATAGCCGGCGGACACAGACTGCTGGTCTTCTCCCAGTTCTCCTCCATGCTGAGAATCATCGAAGGAAAATTAAAGGAACTGGACATTCCTTATTATATGCTGACCGGAGATACCTCTGCCGAAGAACGGACCCGGATTACCGCCAGTTTCGGTCACGATGAGGTACAGGTATTCCTGATCTCTCTGAAAGCCGGCGGTGTGGGACTGAATCTGGCCGCCGCTGACGTAGTCATCCACTATGACCCCTGGTGGAACGCCGCCGCCCAGAACCAGGCCACCGGACGGGCTCATCGGCTGGGTCAGAAACATACCGTGACGGTTTACAAACTCATCGCGAAAGATACGGTGGAAGAGAACATTCTGAAACTGCAGGCCGCAAAGGAACAGCTGGCCACGCAGGTCATCGGCGCACAGAACACCGCAGGAACCGCGCTTACCAAAACAGAATTGCTGCAAATGTTAGAAATCCAGGAGAAACTAATATAATGAGGAAGGGGTTCACTCCCCTTCCTCAACAGTTGGTCTGATACATTCCCTCAATAAAACCTTTGGCGGCCCCGACGACTCATCCAGGTCAAATCTCCAAGCCGCCGCATCAACACACTCGGAATAATCAGCGGTAAAAAGAAAGAGCTTCACATCCATATCTGCAATGTCTGTCCACTCATCCGGATTGTCCGGAAAACCATACGACGGTTCTTCCGAAACGCTGTCGACCGCGGCGCCGGCTCTTCTGGCGCAGTCATAGATAATCAGTGTCGTGGAACCGTCGACTCCTTCAATGCCCAGTTCTTTTGCCAGAGCTCTGTATGCCGGATCCCGCCACAGGTTCAAATCTGCAATCTCAATCACTGCCGTTCCTTCCAGATATGGCAGCGCTTTCAGATACAGTTTAAGATCCCGGAAAGTGGCAACCTGAGGCGTTACGTGAAATTCGTCCTCCCAGCAGTCAAACGTCTCCAAATCCGCCTCATACTGTTCAAGGCACCGGTCCATGACCTTAAGCCGCTCCATCACATAAGTCCGAAACAGGTTCATTCCCTCAGCCGGATCGCCATAGGTTCCCCCTGGCCAGCGGTCCATCTCCCGCAGATAAGCCCCTGAACCATAAATATCCTGCTCATATTCGTCCAGCAGCACACTGATACTTTCCTCTGACCATCCGTCCGCCCGGAGGGTTTTGTATTTCTCAAAAATAAGCTGCCACGACTCCTGATCTCTGGCTGTCATCAGCTGATTCAGACAGCCCTTTTTCATCCACACATTGACATCCGCCGTCATTCCATATGGAGCCGTCCGGTTGACATCCCAATCGGATACCCATATATTTCCAAACGAATAATCCATATCCCAGGGCGCATACAGCGCCGTAATATCTCCCGCTTCTTTTCTCATCGCCAGATACATGTTTTTTATCGTAGAGCTGTTTGAATTATCAATTCCCTGAATCAGATTAATAAACAGATAGCAGCTTACCGCATTGTCCGGGTCGATTCCCCTGCGCAGCGCCTCCATATCTCCGTTAATCTCCGATAGGCGGCAGTAATACTCCATCAGAAGAAGCCAGCCGCTGTCGTCGATCAGGGAAGGGTCCCCATTCTCGGACACACTTTTCAACTTGTAGCCCTGAAAAATACTATCCTCGCCAAAAGCCGGCCAGGACTCGTCCGACCAGTTTACTTTCTGATACAGGGCATTTTTCGCCAAATCTGCGCCAAGCTCCAGCTGTTTTTCATCGATGGGATATCCCAGGGCATACAGCCCCCAGTACTCGCCGTCCAGGAAAAGCTCCGTATATTTATATTCCATCCCCGTATTCACATGATACCGGTTATCCTTTGCACAGGTGAATTCCCAGAGGTTGGAGCAGAATACGTTTCTGATCTTCTCCTGATCATTGTAGGCGGCATACAAAAGCCAGTCGTCATCCTGGCGCATCCCGAGCAGAGAACGATGATTTGGCCTTACGGCTCCTCCCGGCGAATCCGTCGTCAGAGAGAGCCGGTAGCCTTTCTTGGGGAAACGTCTGGTGGAAGCCCCTCTGACCCGGATCCTGCCATCGGAAACGGTCAGACGGTTCGCCGCGTTTCTCCGGTTATCGAACAGCTCCAGCTTCATATCCACATATTCGTCCGTTATTTCATCGATCGGCCCTGCACAGGAAATATTCATTATGGGAAGCGTCGTGCATTTCAAACTGCCCTTACAGTAATATCGATCAGAATAAACCAGAAACGCAACGGTATGATTGCCCCGTATGGTTTCCTCATCGATACGCCTGTTTCGAAAAACAATCTTTACATCCTCTTCCGCTTTCACTTTGACATGAGGATTATACGCCCGGGAGTCTCCGTCGATCAGTGAATAATAGTAGACGTGGTTGACGCTGTCATAAAACAGCGTCTCCTCTTCAAAAACAATCTGTTTGATTAAATCCTCTTTCTCCGTTTTCCCCGCCGTCGCAGCCTCAAAGCATTCATCGTCCACGATGCAGTCCCCATATCGTATCGTCCCCTCCGAACGGACCAGCAGGCAGGCTCCAGCTAACAAGGAGAAAAAAAGAAAGAGGAGTCCCGTTCTTTTTTTCATATTCTTTTACAGTATGCTGTCGCTGTCATATTCAATAAGCGAAAGTCTGTCAATCCCCGTCTTTTTGATCTCGGCCGCCAGTAAGGACGGATCCTTCACGGAAATCTCCAACACAAAATCAATCCCCCGGCCTGTGTAATTTCTGCTTTTCACCCGGTATTTTTTCGTCTGAGAACCGATCGCCTGAAACAGCTCCGTCTCCTGTTCCTCGTCACAGTGGATCACCAGAATCAGCGGAAGCTTTCCAAAACTGACATTCTCCAGGGCCAGCAGTACAACCGTCACGACAATGGAAGTCAGAACAGCCACCTCATACAGCTGACATCCGCATACGATACCGATGTGTATGGACCAGAGCAGATACAGCATATCCACAGGATCCTTGATCGCCGTCCGAAACCGGATAATCGCCAGCGCCCCGATCGTGCCCAGCGTGATCACAATATTTGACTGCAGACACAGAATGATCGTCGAAATAAAAAACGGCAATACGGAAATGCAGATATTAAATGATTTATTATAAAACGTCCGGTGGGACACCAGCCTGTATACGGCAAATTCATAGGCGCATAAAATCAGCACCATCAGCAAAACCGACAGGATCACCTTTGTCGTCAGAACCGGATTGCCGTAGGAATCCGAGATAATCTCCAGTGTTTTCTTAAAAAAATCCATTATAAACGCCCTTTCGTTTTCCTTCTGTAATATAGTAAGGGTTTTTCGGGCAAATGTCAATGCGGAGGCTGATATCAGCCGTGTCCTCGCTAACGGCCGCGCCGTCTATTCCCCGTTCCGGTTTTTGAAGACGGTTTTTCTCCCCTCTATTCCTCCTCGCCCTTAATCATCTGTGTGGATACCCGGTTCCCGTTTTCATCGTACTCGTAAATATAAACCCAGCCCACGGTTCCATCCGCATAATAATGGGTAACCTTTATTTGATTTCCATTTTCATCATACTCGTTGACGCGATACGCATCCAGGCTCCCATCCGACTCATAATAGTCAATTCTGACAATGTTCCCGTTTCCGTCATACTGCCTGTCGTCATACCCCTTAAGCGCCCCGTCCGGACTATACGTGCTTACGCGGATCAATCTTCCCTGATCATCACGTTCTTCCGCAAGACGCGCGGACAAATTGCCATCTTCGTTATAATGATCATATCCGCTTCTGTTCCCGGCCGCATCATACGCAACAATCCGCTTCCGCAACCTGCCCGTACCTTCTGAATAGGACCAGTCCTGCACAACTTTCCCCTGATTATTATACAAATAATCTCCCACACCCATCGGATTCCCGGCGCCGTCGTAAGCATCTACGCGCTCTCTGCGTCCCTGGGCATCATAAAAATAGTCGTGATACCAGGTCCTGCTGCCCGCGGCGTCATAGCCGGTCAGCCGCCGGGTCTTATGCTGGGAGTCCGTGACCGTTCCGCTTTCAAGCTCGGCTATCTTGTCCGCAACCCCGCTATTATTCCCTGTTTTTTCCAGGCCTTCCTGCAACACATGAAGCGCCTCATCGTATTCTCCCCGCCGTATGCTGATATCCGCCAGTCCCAGCCACGCCTGCGCATTCGTTTCATCCTGCCCAATAGCCGTTTCATAATCCACCTGCGCCATACCCAGATTTTCCTCGGTATCGCCGCTGAACGCATAGGCATTTCCCCGCAGAACATAGGCTTCCGTAAGCGCAGGGTCAAGCTCCACCGCCATTGTGAAATAGCCGATGGCCGGGGTCAGCTCCCGGTGTTCCTGATTTGCCTGATTCTCCTGGTCTTCCTGATTCCCTTGATTCGCCTGGTTCTCCTGATCCCCCTTGTTCTCCTGATCTTCCTGATTCGCCTGCTCCATCCACTCTCTGCCCATATCAAGACATCTCTCCGGCAGGCCGTCCCCGGACGCATCCAGTGCGGAAGCCTCGTTGATTTTATCACAGAGCGCATCATCGGCAAACAGTTCCGTCAGCACAAACATCGGGATCTCATACAGCAGCAAATCTTCTTTGATAATCTCGCATTTCTCTTCTTTCTCCGGGCTGACAACCAACTCCGCTTTCTCGCCTGCCGTCACCTCGCCGCTCACGCTCTGGCCGGACTCCGGCTCCGTCACGGTACACTGCACGGTTCCCTCCAGGATGCACACCTGCATATGCATCTCATCGACGACCCGCACCCATCCGCATGTCCCCCGGATGCCCACCGTCATCGTGGAGGTACGGATATCCATCGTCTCATCCTCTGCAAGAGGCTCCGTCACATGAAAATAAAAGCCGCCGGACTTCACCGCGATGGCCAAATTCTTTCCGTCCTTCCGGATCTCGATCTCACTCTCCGCGTCCATCTTCGTCAGCTTGACGCTGTCCAGATTAATCCAAGCATAGCTCTGTTCCGCCGTGTCCATCTGATAACCGCTGTAAAGCCCCATGTTCTCCACCAGGGAAACAGTATTCCCGCCTTCATCCGAAACGCCTACCGTCCCTTCCGTCTTAATCAGCTTCATCACCGACGCCACGGCACGCCCCGCGCAGCCCGCACACAGCAGGCAGGCCGCCAAAATCAGCGCTGCCAGACGGGCTTTCGCGGTATGATATTGCAGGCCATTGCGGCCGCCGTCCGTTAATCTTTTGTTAAACATCTCATTCCTCCCCATACGATCCTTTCCGTATCATTGTAAATATTCTTCATTCAGAAATTTCACTTTCATACAATCATTATATACGCAAAATATTTACATGGCAAATACTTCGTCGTAACCCCCGACGAATTTGCCGTGCGTATATCCGTTTTTTATGCTATACTAATATATAAATACAACGGATATGCTACATATGCCCATGAGCCAAATCCGATCAAATGCGCCGCGGCACAAGGTACGCCTTCGATGCGGCATATTTTCCCGGATCTGTGTCATCAATATGCTCTGAGGGTATACCCAACAAGGAGACGTTATGGAAAAAAAATATCTGGCTCAGCTTGCCAAGCAGTTTCCCAACATCGCGAAGGCATCTACTGAGATCATTAACCTGTCCTCGATTTTAAACCTGCCCAAAGGGACGGAACACTTTGTATCGGACCTGCACGGAGAAAACGAACAGTTTCTTCACGTGCTGAAAAACGGTTCCGGTTCCGTCAAGCGGAAAATCGAAGAGGAATTCGGAAACTCGCTGAGCGTAAAGGACAAGCGGGCGCTGGCCACCCTCATCTATTACCCGGAGCAGAAGCTGGCGCTGATTATGAAAGAAGAGGAATGTCTGGAAGACTGGTATAAAATCACCCTCCACCGGTTGATCAAGATGGGCCGCCGGGTATCCTTTAAGTATACCAGCTCCAAAGTCCGCAAGGCCCTGCCCGACGAGTTCGCCTATGTATTCGAAGAGCTGATCCACGAAAAGGACGACCTCCACGACAAGGACGCTTACTACAATGAGATCATCCAGACCATTATCCGCATCGGCCGCGCGCCGGCCTGTATCATCGCTTTCTGCAATATGATCCAGAACCTGGTGGTGGACCACCTACATGTGCTGGGGGATATTTACGACCGGGGTCCCGGCCCGCACATTATCATGGACACCCTGGTAGATTATCACTCGGTGGACATCCAGTGGGGCAACCACGACATCACCTGGATGGCGGCTGCCAGCGGCCATATGGCCTGCATCGCCAATGTCATCCGTATCGCCGCCCGCTACGGGGAGCTGGACATTATCGAGGACGCCTACGGGATCAACCTGATCCCTCTGTTCCGCTTTGTGGTGGAGACTTACAAAAAAACGCCCTGCGATAACTTCAATATCCATTACGACAGCGACAATTACAACATGCAGGACTTCGATATGGATAAGAAGATGCAGAAAGCCATCGCCATTATCCAATTCAAGCTGGAGGGCCAGATCATCAAAAACCATCCGGAATTCCAGATGCAGAACCGGCTTCTGTTAGATAAGATCGATTATGAAAAGGGAACCATCACCATCGAGGGCAAAACCTATCCGCTGACCGACACCGACTTTCCCACGGTGGACCCCAAGAACCCCTATGCCCTGTCGCCGGAGGAAGAAGCCATTATGGAACGGCTGCAGTCTGCTTTTATCAACAGCCAAAGGCTGCAGGAGCATGTCCGCTTCCTCTATACCAACGGCAGCCTGTATCTGGTATTCAACAACAACCTGCTGTACCACGGCTGTATTCCCCTGGATGAAAACGGGAATTTCTGCAAGGTAAAGGTGGCGGGAAAAACCTACAGCGGCCGGGCGCTCTACGACGTGCTGGAAAGCTATGCGAGGAAGGCTTACTATCAGGAGAGCGGCCCGGAAAAACGGCTGGGCCAGGATCTGATGTGGTTTATCTGGTGCAATAAAAATTCCCCTTTGTTCGGCAAGGATAAAATGGCCACCTTCGAGCGGTATTTTGTCAGCGACAAGGAGCTTCACGCCGAGCATAAGAATCCTTATTACAGCCTTTTGGACCGGGAGGATGTAATCGATAAAATTTTAACGGAGTTCGGCCTGGACCCCAATACCGGCCATATCGTCAACGGCCATGTGCCGGTGAAAAGCAGCCGGGGCGAATCCCCGATCAAGTGCGACGGCAAGCTGCTGATTATCGACGGCGGCTTCTCGAAAGCTTACCAAAAGGAAACCGGAACCGCAGGCTATACCCTGGTATACAACTCCTACGGCATCACCCTGGTTTCCCACAAGCCCTTCAAATCCGCCGAGGAAGCCATCCGCAACGAAAGCGACGTCAACTCCGTCACCATCGACGTGGAGCAGTGGATCAAACGCCGGGCCGTGGCGGATACGGACAACGGCAAACGGATCAAAGAAACGATCAGGGATCTGGAGAAGCTTTTGCAGGCTTATAAAGAGGGGCAGATCAGGGAAAAGGGATAAAGCTTTGGCCACCCGCCAGCGGGTGGCCATATTTCCTTTTAATCGACCCCTTCAAAAATCTCCCTCAGCTCCATCGTTATATGGGGAAATGCTCTCAGGCTGATCACATCCTCCCCGTTATAATCTTCCTCATCCTTATCATTCTGTAAAATGTAATTGGATACCAGAACATACTTCCCGTCTTCCTTTCTCATAAAATCCCTCTGTTTTCTCACGTCCTGTACTTGTATTATACCCATTCCCGACAACAGAAGTCAACACCCCCGCTGCCTGAGCATGCGGGGTCGTCGACTTATATGAATACCGTTACGCCAGCGCCTGCCTTACCAGGTCAAGGGTCAGCTCCACATGGTCCTCGGTATGTGCGTTGGACAGGAACATGGCCTCGAACTGGGACGGGGCCAGATGGACGCCGTGGGACAGCATAAAGCGGAAATAGCGGGCGAAGCGCTCTGTGTCCGCCGTCTTGGCCTGAGCGTAATTCTCCACCTGCTGCCCAGTAAAGAACATACAGCCCAGAGAACCCACATGGTTCACCGTGCAGGGCGCTCCGGTTTCCTTTACGATCTGTTCCATGCCGCCATACAATTTTTCTCCCAGTTCATTGATATTTTTATAAATCTCCGGCCGGTCCTTCAGGATCGTCAGCTGAGCGATGCCTGCCGCCATGGCGATGGGATTGCCGCTTAAAGTCCCGGCCTGGTAGACCGCGCCCACCGGGGCCACCATCTCCATCACGTCTTTTCTGCCGCCGTAAGCGCCCACCGGCATGCCGCCGCCGATAATTTTTCCGTAAGTCACCAGATCGGCCCTGATTCCATAGTACCCCTGGGCGCCGCCTGCACCTAACCGGAAGCCGGTAATCACCTCGTCAAAAATCAGAAGGCTCTGATGACGGTCACATAAAGCCCGCAGCCCCGCAAGGAACCCTTCCTTCGGCGGTACCACGCCCATATTGGCCGCCACCGGCTCCACGATCACCGCGGCAATCTGGTCTTTGCTGCTGTCAAACAGTGCTTCCACACTGCTAAGGTCATTGTAAACGGCTGTCAGCGTATCTTGGGTGCAGCCTGCCGGCACGCCGGAGCTGTCGGGGACACCCGCCGTCATCACACCGGAACCGGCCTTCACTAAAAGGGCGTCGGAATGGCCGTGGTAGCAGCCGGCGAATTTAATAATCTTATTTCTCCCGGTAAACCCTCTGGCGGCACGGATGGCGCTCATCACGGCCTCGGTGCCGGAATTGACCATACGCACCATCTCCACCGAAGGAACGATCTCACAGATCAGCTCCGCCATCCGGACCTCCGCCTCGGTGGGGGCACCGTAGCTTAAGCCGTCCATGCAGGCCTCCGTCACCTTCTCCCGCACCAGCGGATGATTGTGTCCCAAAATCATAGGACCCCAGGAACAGATATAATCCAGATACTGGTTTCCGTCCGCATCGATCATATAAGGACCGTCAGCTTTTTTAATAAAACGGGGCGTCTCCCCCACGGAGCCAAAGGCTCTGACAGGGCTGTTTACGCCGCCGGGAATCAGGCCGCAGGCCCGCTGAAACAGTTGTTCTGATTTTGTCATAATATCCTCTTTTCTGATACTTTTGCCTGAATAGATCGCTCAGTCCAGACATCCCCTGATATTGTTTCTCAACCAGGCCGCCGCCCGCCTCACCTTCTTATGGTCGGCGCCGCCGGCGGTCAGCCCGATGACCAGCTCATCCTCCCGCACTATGGCCGGAAAATAAAAATCACACTGGCTCCTGTCCCCGCTGTTATTAACAGGAATCCCTCTCTCCCGGCATTCGCTGACAATCTGTCCGTTCACCATGGGACTGTCCGTAGCGGCCAGCACCAGAAAAGGAGGCTCCGCATAGCCGGAAATCTCCCCGGCAGAGAAGGGACGCTTTTCATAAGCGATCCTTTCTTCCCGCGCCAGTTCCAAAATCTCTTCCCCGGCCCCCGGCGCGATTACCCGCACCGCCGCCCCGAAGGAAAGCAGCATCTTCACCCGGCGCAGGGCGATATTGCCGCCGCCGTATACCAGGATGCTTTTTCCGGCAATGGAGATAAAAAGGGGGAAATCACAGGGGTTGGTTTTCCGTACTTCCATTTATATATCCTGATGTCCTTTCCGATTGTATATATCCTATTTTGGCTTGATTCGCTTTCGGCAGGACAAAAGCGCTCCACACACAGGCAGTCATTATCCATATCGTTCACCGCGCGCTTACGGATAAATCTTCGCGATTGCCTCCACGCACTCCCGCCAGGTATCCATGTTCAGGTTCTCCCTTAAGTCAAACATTAACTTATTGACCACCTTGGAAGCCGCTTTATCGATAGACTGCTCCAGCCTGTCCTTTTCCTCCGCGGCGATTTCCAGGTGGCTGACCTCTTTATGGATTCGAAGTCCCACATCCTTTGCCGCATTGGCACAGATCTCCTGAATCACTGGGATCAGATCCCGGCAGTCGTACCAGGTGGTAAATTCCTGAATATACTCCGTCAGAATCCCGCGGGCCTGCTCCACGCCGGCTTTCAGCTGCTCATTCTCCTCGTGAAGCTCAAAGCTGTCGATATCATACAGGGTGATACCCGGAAGCTCTCCCACGCCGGGCTCGATATCCCTGGGCACCGCCAGATCGATCATAATCAGCCGGTCCTTCCGCTTTGCCCCGGCCACATCCTCCGTCTTTAACGTAAAGTTAGGGCTGGCGGTGGCGCTGACCACCAGATCGCAGTTTTCCATAAATTCCAGCCGGTTCCCGTAATTAATCCGGGAGCAGCCCACCGGTATGCTGACCTGGCCGCTGCGGTACTGGCGCACCGTCACCGTCACGTCAGCCTTTTCTTTCTCCAGGGCAAGGGCTGTCAGACGTCCCATCTCCCCGTTGCCAATGACCATACAGGTCTTTCGTTCCAGGGAAAACCCGGTCCGTTTCAGCGCCTGGACGGCGCCGTCGATGGCTGAGGTGTCTTTATTGGAAATCTTTACGTCGGTTTTTACCCGTTTTCCCGCCGTCACCGCCGTGCGGAACAGCATTTCCAGCACCTTATCGGTGCAGAAGGCTTCCCTGGCCAGGTTCAGAGCGTCCTTTACCTGGGTGATAATCTGATCCTCGCCGATAATCTTGGATTTCAGGCCGCAGGACATCTCGAACAGATGCCATACTGCCTCCGTCCCCTCCCGCTGAATAAAATATGGCTCGTAAAGGGCCGGGTCCACATTTTTCAACCGGCACAACAGATGATAGAGAGAGCTGTCAAGCTCCTCGCCTGCGCTGATCCAAAGCTCCATCCGGTTACAGGTGGACAGAATAATGCACCCGTTCACCCCTTTTGTCACTTTCAGTTCTTCCATCGCCGCCGTCGCGCTGGCCTTTGTAAAGGAAAACAGTTCCCTGTAGGCAACGCTGGCCTTGCTGTGGTCAATACCGATCATCTTAATCTTGTTCATAGTCTTCTCTTGTTTTTTCATTTATTGATGCCGCCCTGTTCTCGCCGGTTCGGACAGACAGAGCATCACAGGCGTTATTGGTTTCTTCGAAAAATGGTTTTTTGGGCTGTCCCGATTTCCTCATAATCATAAGTGATCACGCAGCTTCCTGCCTGCACCTGTTCTTCAGAAATCCCCAGCGCGCAGATTCCCTCTTTCACCGGGTCCTCCACCGCTTCGCTGACATTGACCGCCACCTGTACCGGCAGTAACGTCTCCCGGTCTACCTTAATCCGCACTGGAAAGGAATACTCCCCCGCCCATTCCGCGAAGCCCGCAGGCTCCAGCACCGGAAGGAACGCAGCCATTCTCTTCATATCCTCCATGCCGCCCAGCGAACTGCCGTTCACCAGACCTTCTATCGTATATATTGTCCCGGCGTCCTCTTCACCCTCTATAAAGAAGACCTCCGCAGCTTTCAAAAACCGCCCGATGTCCGCCGCGTCCCGGAAGGCCGCAAGCATCTCTTCGTCCTCCCACTGGTATGTAAAAGCTTCCGCCTGCTTCTGATCTCTGTACAATTCCACAGATTCAGATGCGCGTCCAGCCAAAAAAGACGCCTGCACCCGGCTTCTTGCCTCCAGCTGCATCGTCTCTTCATATACGGACATCACCATCTCCACCCGGGCCGTAAAGACCCACTCCGACATTCCCTCCATGTTGGCGCAGACCTGCTCCAGAACTTCCCGGGCGGAAGGCTCTTTTTCCTGACAGCCTGACAGCGGCAAAACCAGACAAATGACTAACGCCCACAGAAGGAAACCCTTTTTTCCACGGTGGTTTCCCCATGGCCGGCGCCCCCAGGCCCTCTGCTGTTCTGGCAACCCTTCGATAAAAGCTATAATTGATTTCAGCCTCATTCCTATTGTGTTCAGGACTGCATCCTGTTTTGCGCAGATGCGTGCATATAATATACCCCCGCAGCCTGCTGCGGGGATATATTATATGCATCCTGATGTATTTTTTACATACTTACAATGACGGGTTACGCTCTGGACAGATATTCGCCTGTTCTCGTATCGATCTTGATCCTGTCTCCCCGGTCCACAAACAACGGCACGTTAACGGTAGCGCCGGTCTCCACAACCGCCGGCTTTGTCGCGCCCGTAGCCGTGTCGCCCTTAAAGCCGGGCTCCGTGTCGGTGATCTCCAGCTCCACAAATAAAGGAGGCTCAACGGAGAATACGTCTCCCTTGTGAGAACAGATCTTCACCATCTCGTTTTCCTTGACAAATTTCAAAGCGTCGCCGATCTGGTCCGCGCTTAAAGCCACCTGGTCATAGGTATTCACATCCATAAAGTGGAACAGGTCGCCGTCAGAGTATAAGTACTGCATGTCCGCTCTGTCAATATGTGCCGTCGGGCACTTCTCAGTGGGACGGAAGGTTTTCTCCACCACGCCGCCGCTCTTTATATTTTTCAGTTTCGTCCTTACGAACGCCGCGCCCTTGCCGGGCTTCACATGCTGAAATTCAATGATCTGATATACGTTGTTATCATATTCGATGGTAACGCCGTTTCTGAAATCACCTGCTGATATCATATTCTAATTCCTCCTGATTTTCGTTTCACAAAGATTCCTCCCGGCACGCCGGACCTTTCGAACCTCTGCTGTTTTAAACTTTTTAACTGAATCATTTCATACGCTTTTTTATTTTATAATAAACAGGCTCCAATTTCAACCTTTTTTTCGCTTTCTCCCCTTCTTTCTCCGGTCTTTTCGAAACTATATGGAAGGCCCGCTTTCACTTTTTACGTTCCTTCTCATAAAAATAAAGTACAATCCGCTCCAGATACCGTTTCAGCACAATCTGAATCTCTTCCTTCGGGTGAATCGGGGACACCAGCCAGGAGGGAATCCCCGCCCGTTTCGCCCCATATACGTCGGTAAACAGCTGATCGCCCACAAAAACGGTATCCGCCGCCGTGGTCCCCATCCGCTTCATCGCCTCCAGATAGCCTGTCCGGGAGGGCTTGTGGGCATCGCAGATATACGCGGACCCCACCGCCTTCGCGAAGGGGAGAATTCGGGGCGGCTTATTATTGGAAATCAGACAGGTTTTCATGCCGATTTTATGCAGCGCCTCAAAAAGCTCCACAGCCGCCCCGTCAGCCGGAGCGCCGTGGGGCACCAGCGTGTTATCGATGTCAAACAGCACCCCCCTGACGCCCTCCTCATATAATTTCCGAAAATCCATCCGATAGACGGACTCCGCCCGGTAATCCGGATAAAAACGCCGTAAAAACATGCTCTCTCTGTCCTTATTTCTTCTTGTATATTTTTTCCAGTTCCTGTAAAAACGTATTCACATCTTTAAATTCCCGGTAAACGGAGGCGAAACGGACATAGGCCACCTCGTCCACATCCTTCAGCTTCTCCATCACCCACTCGCCGATCGCCGAGCTTTTCACCTCTTTTTCTTCCATACCGAATACCTGGGCTTCGATCTCGTCGATCATATCATTGATCCGGTCGATGGAGACAGGCCGTTTGTGGCAGGCGCTTATAATCCCCTTTTCCAGCTTGGAACGGCTGTAAGTCTCCCTGCTGTTATCCTTCTTCACCACCATCAGGGGCAGCGTCTCCACCTTCTCATAAGTCGTAAATCTGCGGTCACAGGCGTCGCACTGTCGGCGCCGTCTGATGGCGCTGTTCTCCTCCGCCGGCCGGGAATCGATCACCCGGGTATTGTCCACTCCGCAATAAGGGCATTTCATTCCGCATTCTCCTAATTTTAGTTCCGCAATTCCCCTCCAGGAGCTTTGCTATGTGCACTTTACAAACACTTCTTCTTCGTTTACTTCCACAAGGATAATATCCGCGCCGATCTGCCGCACGCAGCAGAAAGGAATCACATATTCCGTATCCCGGCCCAGACACCCCCAGATTCTGGCCGGACCCGGCACGATAAATGCCGTGATACACCCCTTCTCCGGGTCAAATTCCACATCGGCCACATAACCCAGCCGCCTGCATGTACAGATATTGATAACCTCCCGGTCCCTCATCTCACAGATCCGCATATCTCATTCCCGCCCATAGACACTGTTATTTACAGTGTATGCGAGACATATGAAAAATATCGTGAAATATAACGCTTCTACCACCGGCCGAACTCCGCCAGCTTCAAATCCGGGTTTCGCTCCTCCACCATGCCCACGCTCCAGCTGTTGACAAACAGAAGGAGCGGATTTCCTTTCAGGTCCTTGATCCGCTTCATATCCGAGGTGCCCTGAATCTGATTGACGTCGATCTCCTTATTCTCAATCCACCGGATATACTCATAGGGAAGGTTATCCAGCTTCACCTCCACGCCGTACTCATTTTCCAGCCGGTAGAGCAGCACGTCGAACTGCAAAACGCCTACCACGCCCACGATGATTTCCTCCATCCCGGTATTAAACTCCTGGAAAATCTGAATGGCGCCCTCCTGGGCAATCTGGCTGATGCCCTTAACAAACTGCTTCCGCTTCATCGTATCCATCTGGCGGACTCTGGCAAAATGCTCCGGCGCAAAGGTAGGAATCCCTTCATAGGCAAATTTCCGGGCCGACAGACAAAGCGTATCTCCAATGGAGAAAATACCCGGGTCGAAAACGCCGATAATATCCCCTGCATAAGCCTCGTCGATGATCTTCCGCTCCTGGGCCATCATCTGCTGGGGCTGGGCCAGCTTCACTTTTTTGCCGCCCTGCACATGATTGACCTCCATGCCCGCCGTAAACTTTCCGGAGCAGATGCGCATAAAGGCGATTCTGTCTCTATGGGCCTTGTTCATATTGGCCTGAATCTTGAATACAAAGGCGGAAAATTCTTCCTTTGCCGGATCGATCACGCCGCAGTCCGCCATCCTTGGCAGCGGCGGCGTGGTCATGGACAGGAAATGGCGCAAAAAGGTTTCCACGCCAAAATTGGTCAGCGCAGAGCCGAAAAATACCGGCGACAGTTCTCCTTTGCTCACCAGCTCCATGTCAAATTCCTGGCCTGCGCCGTCTAACAGCTCGATGTCGTCCAACAGCTGACCGTAATAGTCGTCTCCCGTCAGTTCCTTTGCCTCCGGACTGTCCACAGGCACCTCTCTGGATTCAATTTCTTTCGTCCCGTTGGCCTCGGCAGTAAACGTGGCGATATGACGGGTGTTACGGTCATAGACGCCCTTAAAGGATTTTCCGCAGCCGATGGGCCAGTTAACCGGGCAGGTGCTGATTCCCAGTACCTCCTCGATCTCATCCATCAGAGAAACGGGATCGTTGGCCTCCCGGTCCATTTTATTGATAAAGGTAAAGATGGGGATATGGCGCAGCAGACAGACCTTGAACAGCTTGATGGTCTGAGGCTCCACGCCCTTCGATGCGTCGATCACCATCACGGCGGAGTCTGCCGCCATCAGCGTCCGGTACGTATCCTCCGAGAAATCCTGATGCCCCGGGGTGTCCAGGATATTGATACAGTAACCGTCATAATGAAACTGAAGCACCGAGGAGGTAACGGAAATTCCTCTTTCCTTCTCGATCTCCATCCAGTCCGACACCGCATGGCGGGCGGTCTTTTTTCCTTTCACAGACCCTGCCAGATTAATCGCCCCGCCGTACAGCAGAAGCTTCTCCGTCAACGTGGTTTTTCCGGCGTCCGGATGCGAGATAATGGCAAAGGTCCGCCGCTTGTTTATTTCTTCAATGATTGCTGTCAAAATAGTTTCCTCCAATTCAAGTTCCGCTACAGTCCTCCCAAGCCCCCTGGATCTGGAAAAATTTCCAGCCACTAAAGTGTCTGTAAATCCTTCCGGGGTTCGTCCAGACTTCCGCTAATTAAAGTTCCGCTACAGTACGCGGTTATTTCTTATTTCTAAAATCTGATCCAATATCCGGTGTGCCACCTCGTCCTTGCTCATCTGTGGCAAAGACAGTTCCCCGTCCTTTGTGATGATCGTCACCACATTTGTATCCGTGCCGAAGCCTGCGCCCTGCTGCCGCAGGTTATTGGCCACGATCATGTCCAGATTTTTCTTTTCAAGCTTCGCTCTGGAATTTTCCAGCATATGCTCTGTCTCCATGGAGAAGCCGCATAAAAACTGGCCTTCCTTTTTATTCTGGCCCAGATATGCCAGAATATCCCTGGTGCGGACAAGAGGGATGGACAGCTCCCCGTCTTTTTTCTTCATCTTTTCCCGGCTGACTTCGGCAGGCCGGTAGTCCGCCACCGCCGCCGCTTTGATCACCACATCCTGCTCCGGCGCCCGCTTCGTCACCTCCCGGAACATATCCTCCGCCGACACGATATCCACGCAGGCCGCGAATCGGGGTTTTTCCAGACTGGCCGGCCCTGACACCAGCGTCACCTGCGCCCCCCGCAAAGAAGCCGCTTTCGCCAGCGCATAGCCCATCTTCCCTGTGGAATGATTGGAGATAAAGCGGACGGGGTCGATGGCCTCCACCGTAGGACCGGCAGTGACCAGCACCTTCATCCCTTCCAAATCCTTCGGATAAGCCGCTTCTTTTACCACATAGTCAAACAAAACGTCCTCATCGGGCATTCTCCCGGCGCCGATATCCCGGTTGGCCAGCATACCCACCGCCGGCTCGATGATCTCATAGCTGTGGCGTTTCAGCTTCTCGATATTCTCCTGAACGATAGAATTAAAGAACATATTCGTGTTCATGGCCGGGGAAATAATCTTTTTGCATGGACAGGCCATCACCGTCGTGGTCAGCATGTCGTCCGCGATACCGGAGGCAATCTTCCCGATCACATTTCCGGAGGCCGGCGCCACCAGCACCACGTCCGCCTGCTTGGCCAGCGCCACATGCTCCACGCTGTACTGAAAATTCCGGTCAAAGGTATCGATCAGGCATTTATGGCCCGTCAGAGTTTCAAAGGTGATGGGATTAATAAAATTCTCCGCATTCTCCGTCATCAGCACATGCACCTGGGCCCCGGCCTTCACCAGCATCCGGGCCAGAATGGCGATTTTATAGGCGGCGATACTTCCCGTCACCCCAAGCAATATCGTTTTTCCTTTTAACATTGCTGAAACCTCCTCTTGCCGTTTCTTACGGCGGTTGGTATACTGTTATAGAAGTTCTTAAATCTCTTTATAAAAAAGGAGTCTCCTTTTATGATCCTGACAGTAGATATCGGCAACTCCAACATTGTGGCGGGCGGCCTTGCGCCGGAAAAAACATATTTTGTGGAACGCCTGTCCACCAACCTGTACAGGACCTCGCTGGAATATGCCGTCAGCTTTAAACATATTCTGGAGCTGAACCAGATCGACGCCGGCTCCATCTCCGGCTCCATCATCTGTTCCGTCGTTCCGCCCCTAACCAATACGATCCGGGAGGCGCTGGAACGGATTACCGGAACCGCGCCGCTGGTGGTGGGTCCCGGCATCAAAACCGGCCTGAACATCAAGATGGACAACCCGGCCCAGCTGGGCAGCGACCTGGTCACTGACGCGGTAGCCGCCATCCATGAATACGGCGCGCCGTTGCTGATCTTTGATCTGGGCACCGCCACCACCATGTCCGCCATCGACAAATCCGGCAATTATATCGGCGGCGCCATCATCCCCGGACTCAAGGTTTCCCTGGACTCCTTAAGCAGCCGGGCCTCCCAGCTGCCCCGGATCGGCCTGGACCGCCCGAAACGCATTATCGGCACCAACACCATCGAATGCATGAAAAGCGGCGCGATCTACGGAAACGCCTGTATGATCGACGGCATGATCGACAGGGCTGTGGAGGAACTGAAAAGTCCCGTGAAGGTGATTTCCACCGGCGGGCTGGCCCGCTTTATCACGCCCTGCTGTAAGCACCATATTATTTATGATGACATTCTTCTGTTAAAAGGTCTCCTGCTGATTTATCAGAAAAACCTGACAAACAGCTGAATAGTTATCCCAAAGAATACCATACTATGAAGGTAAGGAGGATTATAACATGAAAAAGTATGTATGCGACGTATGCGGCTACATTTACGACCCGGAAGTCGGAGATCCTGATCAGGACATCGAACCCGGCACCCCTTTTGAAGACCTGCCCGAGGAATGGGAATGCCCTCTGTGCGGCGTCGGGAAAGACCAGTTCACTGTGGAGGGATAATCCGGCCGCTAACAACGCAAAGCTGCTGTGTATGCATATTGTGCCGAATCCGCGAAACCTCGCCGCACGAAATGCGTACACAGCAATTTTTTATATCAACGGCGCAGAATCCTGCGAAGCAGGATTCTTATTCATCCTTCTGCAAAGCTTCGTCCCCGCCCGCTTCGGTAGCCGGTTCCTCTTTCTCCAGCGTCTCTCTGATTCGATACCGCGGTCTGTTTTTGGACTCGCTGTAAATCTTTCCAATATATTCCCCGATCACGCCCAGGCATAACAGCTGTATTCCGCCGATCATCCAGATGGAACCCATCAGGGAAGTCCAGCCGCTGACCGTCCGGCCGCCTATCTTAGCGTTTAACGTATAGATCATCATTATAATACTGACTAAAAATACCAGCACCCCCACATTGATAATCAGCCGCATCGGTTTTACGCTGAACGAAGTAATGCCGTCAAACGCCAACGACAGCATTTTCTTCACCGGATATTTGGACGTTCCCGCAAAACGCTCTCTTCTCTCATAGGCGACCACTGCCGTATCATACCCCAGCTGCGGGATAATTCCCCGCAGAAACAGATTCACTTCCCTGTATTCCGCCAGATCCTCAAGAGCCCTGCGGCTTAACAGCCGGTAATCCGCATGATTAAACACCAGCTCCACTCCCAGCGCCTTCATTACCTTATAAAAGCCTTCGGCGGTAAAACGTTTGAAAAACGTATCTGTCTTCCGGGAGGAACGGACCCCGTATACGATATCATGGCCTTTCTGGTATTCCTCCACCATCCGGTCTACGGCATCTATATCGTCCTGAAGATCCGCATCCATGGAAATCATCAGATCCGCCCGCTTCCGGCACTCCATCATGCCTGCCATCAGCGCATTCTGATGACCCCGGTTTCTCGTCAGACAAATCCCGGAAAAATGAGGATTTCGTCTGTGCAATTCTTTGATGATCAACCAAGTCCCGTCACCGGAGCCGTCATTTACAAACAAAATCCTGCTGGCCGGCGAGACCATCCCTCTTTCAATCAGGGAATCCAGCTTGTCCCCCAGCTTTTTCGCCGTCTCAGGCAGTACCTCTTCCTCATTATAGCAGGGCACTACAATGTACAGAACTTCACTCATCGTATGTCTATCTCCAAAATTCACATATACAATATATTTAAACGCTTTCACGGTCCCTGTCTTACCGGAAAGCCGAATATTCTTTCACAGTATAGCATAAAATTTTTGTTCCGTACACCTTTTTTACAGTTTATCCAGTCTTTATCTTTTACCCCGTTTACGCTTATTCTATTTATCCTGTTGAACCAAAATATTATTTGATATCCCTTTTCGAATCGTTTTAAAGATCATTTCGCAATCCTTCCCACTCGGTTTAAGACAGATAATTCCGCATCGTCTTTAATGCGTTCTTCTCAAGGCGGGACACCTGGGCCTGAGATATATTGATCTCCTCCGCCACCTCCATCTGGGTTTTTCCCTCGAAAAACCGCAGGTCGATAATATGCCGCTCCCTGTCCGGCAGCCGCTTCATCGCTTCCCCCAGGGATATTTCCTCCACCCACCGTTCCTCCCGGTTTTTTTTGTCACCGATCTGATCCATCACATAAAGGGTGTCGCCGCCGTCGGTATACACCGGCTCATAAAGGCTTACCGGGCTCTGGATCGCATCCAGGGCAAATACCACTTCCTCCTTACTTAAACCCACCTCCTTGGCAATCTCATAGATCGTGGGGTCTTTCGCATTCTTTTTCACCAGATGTTCCCTGGCATAAATCGCTTTATAGGCCGTATCCCGCAGAGAGCGGGAGACCCGGATGCTGTTGTTGTCCCGCAGATACCGGCGCACCTCGCCCACGATCATCGGCACCGCATAGGTGGAAAATTTCACATTTAACGTAGCGTCAAAATTATCAATCGCTTTAATCAGGCCGATACAGCCGATCTGGAACAGGTCGTCCACATTTTCATTGCTGTTGGAAAACCGCTTGATCACGCTGAGCACCAGCCTTAAGTTTCCTTTAATGTAGAGCTCCCTGGCCTCTTCATCACCCTGTTGAATTCTTGAAAACAGCACTTCTTTTTCATCATTGGAAAGAACCGGGAGCTTTGACGTATTCACGCCGCATATTTCAACCTTATTAAGAGCCATTGCAAGAATCCTCCTAGAATCATAGTCTACTAGAATGATTCTCATTAACCGATTTGAATATACCGCGGCGGACAAAATTTAATAAAGTTTTGGGCCTTGACAAATGCACCGACAGGGTCTGAAACGAGTCTGAAAATACAGGTTTCCCGAGTCCTTAAAATTTATTTCAAAATTTTTAAAAAAACTATTGACATTTCTCTTACCCTGTAGTATTATCTTACATGTACTTAAGAGAAACACAAAAGCAAACACAAAAAAGAATATGCGCGAGT
>CAJTTU010000023.1 GCA_910579325.1 uncultured Lachnospiraceae bacterium
ACTCCCCTTCCTCCGACACGCGGCCATTACGAATTCCAAAATAGAGATACTCATAAGTCGTATGATAAAACACCCGCAGCTTTTCCGCCAGTTTCCTCGAAAGCGGAATCGCGCCGCGCTCGGCCTGTCCATAATAATTGGACGTATACCCAATCCTGTCACAGAGTTCTTCCTGCGTCAGTCCTGCCATCACACGCATCTTCAGCAGCCTGTCCGCAACCGTATTTTCCGGAAGTTCAACATCTGGTTTTTTACGCATTACTCAGCACTCCTTTTTTATAATGGTACTGAATTTCCGCATATTTTAACAGTTATGGAAAAGGATGAATTTACAGTGATAAAAAAGGAGTCTTTATATTTTTGCAAAATGCTTCATATTGTGAAAAATCCGAGTGTGAAAAGTCTGAGAAAATTTTCTTCTGATTTGCGTATCTTTTTTCAGAGAACTGAAAAGGACCGCAAACACAGACGTTTTCGCGATCCTCAATATTCGGGCGTATGCCAATCTGCCGGATGACGGACTGTTTTTCCAGAAACAGCGGAAAAATGCCGACAACTCATCTGGCGCAGGTATTACCGGAGAAAAGTGGAGCAGGCGGGAATCGGACCCGCGTCCAGAAAACCATTCATTGTACTTCTACTATCATAGCTGCTTTTTTGGATTCCCGCGGACGAACGGCAAACAGCAGCCTTTCGTCTTCTGGTAGCTTCATCTTACGCCCATATGCGCAAAGCTTAGCATATGTCGTTTCTCACATAAGTCGATGCCAGGAACCCGACGTGTGAGTGCGCCGGGGCTGACAGCTGCCTTAGGCAGCGTATGCTAAATTATCTTCAGCGTTTATATTTATTGGTGTCATTTAACGCATAACTGCGGATAGCTTCTCCAACTTCAAATCCCCTGTCGAAACCAGTACTGCCCCATATTCAATTGGATTTATAGTCTATCAGGTTTCTTTTGATTTGTCAATACAGATTTTTCACCTTAAACTCTTTCTCCGCCTCCCTGCGCTGGTCCTTCTTCGCGATATCCTCCCGCTTGTCATACAGCTTCTTGCCCCGGGCCAGACCGATCTCCACCTTGGCCAGGCTGCCCCGGAAATAGACCTGCAAAGGGACCAGCGTATACCCTTTCTGGGCCAGGGCGCCGGCCAGCTTGTTGATCTGGCTCCGGTGCAGCAGAAGCTTGCGCACGCGCAGCGGATCCTTATTGAAAATATTACCCTTCTCATAAGGGCTGATATGCATCCCGTAGATCATAACCTCGCCTCTGCTGTCGATGCGGATAAACGATTCCTTAATGCTGCACTTTCCCATGCGCAGGGACTTCACCTCGGTTCCAGCCAGGGTGATCCCCGCCTCATAGGTATCTTCTATAAAATAATCAAACCTGGCTTTTTTGTTATTTGCCACCAGTTTAAAATGATCTTTGGACATATTTACTCTCCTTCGCGTTCATCTGCGCCCTGCGGGCTTGATTCACTGAGTTCCATTTAGCTACGCATACATGGAACTTCGCGTTCATCTGCGCCCTGCGGGCTTGATTCACTGAGTTCCATTGTAAACCACACGGTCTTTGTCGTCAAGTCGGCTTCTTTCACCCGCACCCGGACACGCTGGCCCAGTTTGTAGGTTTTTCCGGTCTGTTCTCCCCGCATCTCATACGCTTCGTCAAAGAATATATAGAAGTCGTCCGACAGATCCGTCACATGCACCAGGCCCTCTACCGTATTTTCCAGCTCCACAAAGATACCCCAGGCCGTCACGCCGGAGATTACGCCATCGAAAACCTCTCCCACATGGCTTGCCATATATTCTGCTTTTTTAACCTTCTCCGTCTCCCGCTCCGCCTCGTCGGCTTTCCGCTCCTGGTCACTGGATGTCTCAGCCACCCCGGGAAGCAGTGTCTCATAATGCTCCAGACGTTCCGCGTTCAGCGCTCCCCGCAGATTTTCCTTGATAATCCGGTGAATCTGCAGGTCCGGATATCTGCGGATCGGCGAAGTGAAATGGCAGTAATACTGGGCGGCCAGGCCAAAATGGCCGATACACTCCGTCGTATATTTTGCCTGCCTTAACGAACGCAGCGTCAGTCGGCTGATCAGCGCTTCTTCGGGGGAATCCTGAATCTTTGCCAGCAGTTTTTGCAGCTCCTTGGGATGAATCTCTGATCTCACCCCTTTCATCCCATAGCCGAAATTCCGGATAAACAGCGCCAGCTTCCGAATCCGGTCAGGGGCGGGCACCTCATGGGTACGGTACACAAATGGCAGCTCCTGCCAGAAGAAATCCTCGGCAATCGTTTCATTGGCCGCCAGCATAAAATCCTCTATCATCTTTGTGGCATCGTTCCGCTCATAAGGATGGATCTCCATGGGGTGCCCTTCTGCGTCCAGCACAATTTTGCTCTCCGGAAAATCAAAGTCCAGAGCGCCTCTTGCCTTCCTCTTTTCCCGCATCCGGCCGGCCAGCTCATTCATCAAAAGCAGCATGGGAACCAGCTCTCCAAATTCATCCTGATTCCCTGACGGATCCCTGAGAATCCGGTTCACCTCCGTATAAGACATACGCCTGTCCACCCGGATCACCGTCTCCTCGATGCTGTGGCCGATTACCGTCCCCTTTTCATCCACATCCATCAGGCAGCTGAGCGCCAGCCTGTCCTCCCCGGCGTTCAGAGAACAGATCCCATTGGACAGCCGGTGGGGCAGCATGGGAATCACCCGGTCCACCAGATAAACGCTGGTACCCCGCCGCAGCGCCTCCCGGTCCAGCGGCGAACCCTCCGCGACATAATGGGACACGTCGGCGATATGAACGCCCAGATGACAGATACCGTCCTCCTTTGAAAGGGTAACGGCATCATCCAGATCTTTGGCATCCTCGCCGTCTATCGTAACTGTCAGCAAATGGCGCAGATCGGTACGACCTTTCCGCTCCGCCTCCGATACACTGTCCGGCACCTGCTCCGTCTGAGCCATCACCCGGGCGGGAAACTCCGTTTTCAGGTCATATGCCCGTACAATCGACAGAATATCCACGCCCGGATCTCCCACATGCCCCAGAATCTCCGTGATCTCTCCCTCCGGCCTGTGGATTCCGTCGCCGTATTTTTTTATTCTGGCCACGGCTTTATGGCCGGTTACGGCGCCCCGCTCTTTTCCTCCGGGAATATAAATGTCTGTTCCCACTTTTCCCTGATCCGGCACCAGAAAGCCGCCGCCTTTTGTCTTCTGATAGGTCCCCACCACGGTCCGGATTTCCCTGGTCAGAACGCGCAGAACCTTTCCCTCCGGCCGCCGCCCCTTCTCTCCGGGCCGCACAACCGTTACCAGCACCTGATCTTTGTTCATGGCGCCCATGGTATTTTCTTCCGCTATATAAATATCTTCTTTTTCCCCTTCCGCCGTCACAAAGCCGAAACGCTTCTGACTGCCCCGGAACACGCCCTGCAGGGCGCCCTCGGGAATCGCCGTCTCTTTACCTGTCTCTTTTTCTTTTTCTTCCATAAATCACCTCCACGAAAGCTTCCGTACTCCCTTACCCCTGCTCCGCCGGAACAAATCTCCCATATTCTCTCAGAACATTCATGATAATATGAAAAAAACCGCCTACAATCTTTCATCGTAAGCGGTAGTCTTTCAGTTCGTCTCTCTTAAGTCAGATCATATTCAAAAGCAGCGCAACCACAAAAAAAGCGATTGCCACATACTTTGTGCTTTTCTCGATCTTCCCTTCAAGGGTACGTCCTTTATTCTTCTCCCAGAAGGACTCGGCAGCGCCGCTGATGGAACCGGTCAGACCGGCAGATTTTCCCTCCTGAGCCATTACGATTACGGTCAATGCAATACAAATCAAAACAAAAACAACGGTAAGAACGATCTTTAATGCTCCCATTTTTCACACCTCCTATGGCCAAACACAGGTATCGTACCATAAAAGATTCGAAATTTCAAGTCTATTGGCCGAGTTTCTTCCAAAATCTTTTATTTTCCCGCCGGTATCTTCCAGTCCTCAAAAGGATTCTGATAGATGGCCATCCGCCCCAGAGCGCCGTCGATCCGCAAAAGCTGATTGTATTTGGCGTTTCTGTCGGAGCGGCAGGGAGCGCCGGTTTTGATCTGACCTGCGTTGACCGCCACGGCGATATCCGCGATTGTGGCATCCTCCGTCTCGCCGGACCGGTGGGAAATCACACAGCGGTAGCCCGCTTTCTGAGCCATCTGGATCGCCTCAAAGCTTTCTGTCAGCGTTCCGATCTGATTCACCTTGACCAGAATGGCATTGGCCGTGTGATTCTTAATTCCCTGGGCCAGCCGTTTTGTGTTGGTGACAAACAGATCGTCCCCCACCAGCTGTATTTTCTGCCCCAGCCGCTCCGTCATCATTTTCCAGCCTTCCCAGTCTTCCTCATGAAGCCCGTCTTCAATGGAGACAATCGGAAACTCATTGCACAGGCCGTTCAGATAGGAAACCATTTCCTCCGCGCCGCGAACCACCTTTTCCCCCTTCATCTTACTCTCTCCGGGGAAATAATAACCGCCTTCCTCCTCCGAATACAGCTCGCTGGAAGCCGCGTCCATAGCAAAACAGATATCATGGCCGGGCCGGTAGCCCGCCTTCTCAATTGCCTGCGTCAGACAGGTAAAAACTTCCTTGGCATCCTTCATATCCGGCGCGAAGCCGCCCTCGTCGCCCACTGCCGTGGAAAGCCCTTTTTCCTTTAAGATGCCTTTCAGCGTATGGTACACCTCCGTACACATACGGATGCCATTAGACATGCAGTCCGCTCCTACCGGCATAATCATAAACTCCTGCAAGTCCACTGTGTTATCCGCATGCTTGCCGCCGTTTAACACGTTCATCATCGGCACGGGAAGCTGTCTGGCCCGGAATCCGCCCAGATAAAAGTAAAGAGGGACGCCTAAAGCTGCCGCCGCCGCTTTGGCCGACGCCAGGGAAACCCCCAGTATGGCATTGGCCCCCAGGTTCCCTTTATTCTCCGTGCCGTCGGCCCGGTTCAGCAGATAGTCGATATTGCCCTGGTCCAGGACATTCTGCCCTTTTAACAGCTCGCAAAATTCTGTCATAATATGGTGGACCGCGATCTTCACCCCGTTCCCGTGGTAACGGTTCTCCCCGTCACGAAGCTCCGCCGCCTCGAATTTCCCGGTGGAAGCCCCCGACGGCACGCTGGCCCGGCCCATCACGCCGTTTTCCAGCACCACATCCGCCTCCACCGTCGGATTCCCCCGGGAATCCAGTATTTCTCTTCCGTAAACTGCCGCGATTGAAAAGCCTTTTTGCATAGATTTTCCTCCTGTTTCAGCCCGCAGCGCTCTTTTCAAGCCTCCTCGGACTTATTCGATCCGCTGCTCTCCAACAAAGTTTTTATACATTATCTGTAAAACCGAAAAATCTATACATACCGGCAGTTTAAACCTTTTCAGCTGCTTTTGATAACAGCAAAATTCCCGCCGAAATCAATACCGCACACCCATTTGATTTTCGGCAGGGATGAAAAAAGAGAGAACTCCTCAAAACGGAGAACTCCCTTTTGTTCATAATTATCTTTTGCCCCGTGCGGCGCGTCAGTTTCTTCTCTTCCCCAGAATCCGCAGCAGGTAAATGAAAATATTGATGAAATCCAGATACAGCGCCAGCGCGGAAAATACGGAAGCCTTTGACGCCATAACCGAGTCGTTGCCGTAATATTCGTAATACGCTTTGATTTTCTGGGTATCGTATGCCGTATAAGCCAGGAAAATCACAATGCCGATCATGCAGGCGATGGTCTCAAAGCCAGACAGGTTCAGGAACATGGACAACACCCAGAACACCGCCAGAAAGATGGCCCCGCCAAGCAGCACGTTGCGCATTCTGGACAGGTCGACTTTCACAAAGTAACCGATCATCGCCATCAGGCCGAAATATACGGAAGTCAGCCCAAACACCATCACCAGGCTCAGCATATCATAAATCAGAAAATACACGGAAAAAGTAACGCCGTTTAAAATCGCATAGGCAAAAAACAGCGTTCTGGCGGCTCCCACCGACAGCTTATGCACCCGCGCGGACAGAAAAACCACAACGCCAAGCTCCGCCAGCAGCAAAATAAAATGACCGTACGGAACTGCGAACACATAAAAGACCGCTCCTGTGGCATAGCCCGCAATGGCCGTCAGGAACGTAAGCAGCAGTCCCGCGAACATCCAGGCAAAGGTTTTGGCCGTGTAGCGGTACAGCGGCTCCGCGTTGCTCTCACTGTAAGTTGTGTAACCGTTCAGATTATAAGATTCCATAATAATGCACCTCCTGTTTATAGCGCCACCGTGCCCCGGTGCTGATTATGCCATCACATCTATGTTCTGGCCTATTCCTGTCACCGCAGCCTCCATCATTTTCGCGATCTCATCACCGCTGATCTCCGCGATCTCAAGAGTTTTGGACATCAGGGCATAGCTCATGTCAGTCTGAAACTGGCTGGCAGACATCGCCATCGATACTGCAACAAGATCCATATACATGTTCGCACCTCCTATATTCTAAATCTTCCGTGGCATCCTTTCCACTGATGAAACGTTTACCCTATCCTATCACATCCGGGAGAAATTTTCAATATCCGCATGAAATTCCGAATTTTTAATTCAGAATGAATCGGCAGCCTTTATTAAATCCTTCACCACTTCCCCGGCAATCATCAGTCCTGCCGCCGGAGGGACGAAAGCCACGCTCCCCGGCGCTCTTTTGCGGCCCGGTCCCGGTTCTCTTTCTTCCTTTTCGTTATCGTCCGCAATGTCTGTCTTCACAACCGGACGCAGCGGCATTTCTTCGGAATATACCACTTTTAACCGCTCCACGCCCCGCCTTTTCAGCTCCCGGCGCATCACCCGGGCCAGCGGGCAGACGCTGGTCTCATAGATATCCCCAACACACAGCCTGCTGCCGTCCAGTTTATTCCCGGTACCCATGCTGCTGATCATGGGCACGCCGGCCTCCTGCGCCCGGAGAACCAGCTCGATCTTCGCCGTCACCGTATCCACCGCGTCCACTACATAATCATATTCCCCGAAAGGAAACGTATCCGCGTTCTCCGGGAGAAAAAAGCTTTTATAGACCCTGACGTTAACCTCAGGATTAACCTCGAGAATCCGCTCCCGCATCACATCCACCTTATCCCGGCCGACGGTTTTCCAGGTGGCGATAATCTGCCGGTTCAGATTGGAGACGGACACCTGGTCATGATCGATCAGGTCCATGGCGCCCACGCCGCTTCTGACCAGCGCTTCACACACATAACCGCCTACGCCCCCGATGCCGAAAACGGCCACACGGGCATGTTTCAGCCTGTTCACACCGTCTGCTCCAAGCAGCAGCTCGGTTCTTTCGAATTGCTGTTCCGCATACTGCTCCGACATCTTTACGCGTTCTTCCCGCAGCATTTCTTATATTTCTTACCGCTGCCGCAGGGACATGGATCGTTTCTGCCGATCTTCGGGCCTTTTACGATCGTGTCGGCAGATTTCCGCTCCTTATACAGCTCCTTTCTCCGCTCCGGCGTCAGATGCGCGTCCCACTGGGGCAGCTCATAGAGCCAGTCCGCTTTCGCGCCTACCATATTATAATAGAGTTTTTCTTTATCATAATCCAGGCTGACCTGCGTATCCTCTTCCATCGTTTCCAGCGGATTAGGCGCTTTCAGACTGTCGTTGATGCCATCCAGAAATCCGGCCATGATTTTTACGTCCACGCCGTATTTGTCCGCCAGTTCCTTTACGGTTCCCGTCACGGCCTCTTTTTCCGTCAGCAGCTTCTCATAAATCTCCTTCTCCTGCTGAAAATAGCCGTTCCAGAATGTATCATACCGCTGACGGTCTGTTCCAAAGCTGTTCGCGTACTCCTGCCACTGTTCTAATAATGCCATAATAATCTGTTCCTTTCCCTTCTATTCCCTTCTATATTCTGCTCCGGAGCATTCTGATCCGGCTCATGGGTATCTTCTCTGCCACAAGTATATCCATAAACAATTATTTTGTAAAGTGCTAAAAGCGTCATACCCATGGGAAATACATAAAAAAAAGAAATTTTTAAAAAAATTTGTTGACATTCTTTTTAAGCTGTGCTATTATAAATGAGCGTTGTGAATGACTTGAGAAAAAGGTCGGAAAATAACGGAAAATTTTATAAGCAGTTGTGGCGGAATTGGCATACGCGCATGATTCAGGTTCATGTGAGCATAACGCTCGTGTGGGTTCAAGTCCCACCAACTGCACGAAGAAGTCTCGCAGATTTTGCTCTGTGGGGCTTTTTTAGCTACTTTATGCAGCCGCCCTTCAACCCGTACTATTCCCGTTCACTCTTATCTTTTTCCTGTCTGACCATCCGCAATACCTGACGGTAAGACATATTGCCGCCAAACAAATCCAGCGCACTGCCGACGGTAACATTCACCCGGTTCTGCCCCAGCCGTTTCACCTCTTCCAGATCCGCGAAGCTCCCCACGCCGCCGGCATAGGTGACAGGAATCCCTCGAAATTCGCCCAGCATACGCAGCAGCGGCTTTTCCACGCCGCCGCGCTTCCCCTCCACATCCGCCGCATGGATCAGAAATTCATCACAGCAGCCGGACAGTTCCTCAAGGGTCCGGATATCCAGCCGCAGATCCGTAAACTTCTGCCATCGGTCCGTAACAATATAGTACGCTCCTTCCCTGGCCCTGCAGCTTAAATCCAGCGCCAGTCTCTTCTTCCCTACGGCTTTTACCATCCGTTCCAGATTCTTTTCATTCAGCCGCCCGTCTTTAAATACATAGGAAGTCACAATCACATGAGAAGCGCCTTGGTCAAGAAACCCTTTCGCGTTTTCCGCGTTAACGCCGCCGCCCAGCATCAGTCCCCCGGGATAGGCGGAAAGCGCCAGCGCCGCCTGCCGTCTGTCCGCCTCATAATATTCGGAACCTGCCGGATTCAGCAAAATAATATGCCCGCCTTTCAGCCCGTCCTTTTTATAAAATTCCGCGAAAAAAGCGCCGTCCTGATCGGAAACAAAATTTTCCGCCGCCTGATTCTTTTCATCCCTCAGGCTTCCCCCTATGATCTGTTTGATTTTTCCGTTATGTATGTCGATACATGGGCGAAATTCCATAAGCTTTTGCTCCTTATCTGTCCGCAGCCACAGAAAACCTGGCCTTTGCCGTGCCAGATATGATCCCTGCCGCCATTCGCATGATAAATTCCTGCTGCTATCATATCAAAACCTGACCGGCCTTTCAATCAGATTTTCCGGAACAGTTTAAACAATATCTCTTTCGGAAACAGGCAAAGCCGTTCCACATTCTCCCGGTTTCTCACTTTAACACATAAAACCGGCTTTGCAGCAGCAGCCAGTTCGCCCGGAACCACTGCATAATCTGCCAGTAGCCGCACCCCCGCAGACCATATTCCTCCATCAGGTCAAACTTGGCCTGCAGGCTTCTCACATCCTCAAACCACACCTCATGCTCCGCCCCGGCGGCGCCGTAAGTAAACCAGGGACTCTGCGCCAATTCGTCAAACCGAATTTCCGCCCCCTGTTCCACGGCGATCCGCACCGCCTCCACATTGCCTATGGTGGCCGCCGCCGTCACACCCCGCTGAAAGGGCAGCGGCCAGTCATATCCATAGTTTGGAATGCCCAGATTGGTCTTTTCCGCCGAAATTTCCGTCAGCGCGTAATCCACCACCCGGCGCACCTGATCGATTGGTGCAACTGCCATCGGAGGGCCATAGGTGTAACCCCACTCGTACGTCATCAACAACACATAATCCGCCGCCTCCCCCAGCGCCTGATAGTCTTTTCCCTCATACAAAAGCCCTCTCTGGTCCCAGCTTGTCTTCGGAGCCAGGGCTACGGAGGCGGTATAACCGGCCTGATTCACAGCCGACCGCACGCGCCACACGAAAGAGGTAAATGCATCTCTGTCTTCCGCCAGTATAAATTCAAAATCAATATCCACGCCCCGATATCCTTTCTCCTGCATCACCTGCAAAAGTTCCCGGATCAGCCGGTTTGTATAGCTCAGGTTATTGACCACAGAATGAATCAGCTGATTATTAAAATTTCCGTCAGCGCCAAAGGGCGTCAGTGTCAGAATCGGGCGGACACCAAAGCGGCGGGCCTCCTCCGTCATCCAGCCATCTTCCCCATAGGCCGGAGGCAGCAGTCCGCCCTCCTCCGTAAAACCATAAGAAAACACCATAAGCTCTGATAAAAACGGAAGCGTCTGCTCCAGCACCCAGGGCCGGATAAACGGATAGGCGTAGCCTCCCACCGAAACAGCCCGCCCGGCGCTTCTTTCGTTTCTGTCAATGAGCAGAGCCTGCCCTATGGCAAGCTGGTATGGATACACCAGCTGATTGTCATAAATCAGCCGCTCTGCAGGAACCTCCCGGGCCGCTGAAATGCTGTCTACACTGTCCCCCGGCTTTACCACGTAAATTTCCATCCAAATACCCCCGCATTTCAGGAAGTCATTACCGCAATCTATGCGAAATCCCAAATGTTTATCCGTCACAGGGCAGTACTATTTTCCCTCCTCGCCCGCCCTGCGGGCCTGGCCATTTCAGAAATTCATTTCCGGGCTTGCCCCCTGTCATGAACGGCCATTTCCCCCAATATAATATGATAACAAATCATTGGCGGTGTCTATGAAACAGCCTGTTTGCAAGCATTTTCACCTGTTCAAATCCGACAAAAGGCGTTATCGGCGCGCTTTATCGGATGCCCCCCAAACAAAAGAGCCGGCCAGGGGCGTCGCCGACGTGTTGCGCCGGATACCTCTTAATCAAAAGCTGGTAAAAAGCTTTCTCTTCCTGACCTTTGCCTTTTTTCTGGGCGCGGGAGCGGGAAAATTTTCTCATCATCAGAAAATCCGCACGGTCGGCTCCACGGCCGTGATTCAGGCTTCCTCCACGGCGGAGTCCAACTGGGGCTTAAGTTTCCCGGAAAACGGAAAACCTCCGGTGGCCAACGCCACCGCAGAAGCGCTGAAACAGTACGACGCCTACTATATCGACGAAGCCGGCGAAAAGGTGATCTACCTCACCTTTGACGCCGGTTACGAGAATGGAAATACCCCCGCCATTCTGGACGCGCTGAAAAAACACAATGCGCCCGCCACCTTTTTCCTGGTGGGCAACTACATAACCACCTCCCCGGATCTGGTCAAGCGTATGGTCGCAGAGGGGCATACCATCGGCAACCATACGTATCACCACCCTAACATGTCCCAGATTTCCACGGAAGCGGCGTTTTCCAAAGAATTAAAAGATCTGGAAGCCCTCTGTCAGCAGACCACGGGCCAGCCCATGTCGAAATTTTACCGGCCGCCTCAGGGGAAATACAGCGAATCCAATCTGACGATGGCAAAACAGCTGGGGTACAAAACCTTTTTCTGGAGCCTGGCCTATGTGGACTGGTACGAAGACAAACAGCCCTCCAAAGAGGAAGCCTTTAACAAACTGCTGAACCGCATTCACCCCGGCGCCATCGTCCTGCTCCACAGCACCTCCAAAACCAACGGAGAAATTTTGGATGAGCTGCTGACGAAGTGGGAGGAAATGGGATATACCTTCCGTTCCCTGGAGCAGCTGGTTCAGGAAGAAGGGAATGCCTCCTGAAACGACGGAATTTTTTCAGCTCTCCTGTGGTGATGTCTTACGGAGCTCCGCCGGGAAAACTTTTTTCCTCAGGAGCTCCATGTGGAAAATCTCGTTCTTCGGGCACTCCATCCGGAAAACCCTGTTCTCCGGGCGCTCCGATTTCAAAATCCCCATTTTCAAAGTCTCTTTGTCCAAAATCACCGCCGGGACCGCCGCCCATATCTCCCCTGTTCATATTCCCCATATCCATCGTGCCCATATCCGAAACAGACAAACCGTCTGCGGATATCAGAGCGGACGAATCCTGCCGCTGCCCTTCCGCAGTTGAAGGAATCGTTCCGTTTAACTGCCCTTTCACACTTTCCGCCCGCAGCAGACAAAAGGTTTTCAGCGCCTCGATCCCTGTTTCAAATTCCTTAAAGGTACAGAATTTCGTGGGATCCTTTTCCACATAAGGCGCAATCAGTTCCGCTGTCAGTTCGATCTGTTCTTCAAAATACCCGCTGTCAAAATATTCGCTGATAAATTCTTCAAAACACTGATGATATAACGCCGTGTATTCTTCACTGTCGAAAATCCAGGCCAGCATGGGACGGGATGACGTTTCGCCTCCGGATACCGGATCGTCGATCGGGAAATTAACTATCTCTCCGGCGTCCTCCGACGCCTGAAAACCCCCGAAGGCCAGATTATAATCCCAGGGAATCATGGACAGCTGACCGTCCTTTTCATACAAATAATAGTTGTGAATCATGGAACCGGTATAGCTGTCAAAATTGCAGACGAAATTATGGGCTGCAAAATATCGGATCACTTCCTCCGTATCCACCGTATCGGCGATATCCTCCCCGGCATTCAGACGTCTCAATGCGGTAATCAGACGGTCACGGTCGGCATCCGTGATATCGGTTTTCGCGTTGTCGAAAATATTTGCGTAGCTTTCATTACTGTCGTCCGTATAAATCAGTTTCACGTCATCGCTGCCCATACCGCCTCCAAGGCCGCCGCCAAAACCGCCGCCCGGCGGTTTCAGTATCTCATTCCCGGACACACTCGGCGGAGCCGATCTACCGCCTTCCGGCATCTCCTCCCGGAACCGTTCGAAATCAAACTCCTGTCCATGGCCGGGGCCGCCGCCCATATCCATGCTGTCCGGCTTATACAGTTCCCCGTACTGACTGCCGTAATTTCTTTTCAGAAAGCTTTCCTCCACGCCCTCTACCGCCAGATACAGCCCCCAGTCCTCTCCGTTCACAGTAATATACACATAACTGCTCAGCGGCGCCGCCGCCCCTGCCGCCGCCATCATCTGATAACAGAGATAGTCTTTCATATAGGTATTGTCCTGAATGATATTGTTCAGACTCAGCTTATCCAGTCCGTGATAGCTGTTTCCCTTTTCATACTGGTCAAATTCGATTTTAAAGCTATATCTGCTGCTGCCCATAGCGGACACATTGCGCAAAGACGTGTTTCCCTTGGCACGGATTCCCACGTTTTTAAAAGTTTCCCCGTCGATCACGACATCACAGGGGACATATTCCTCATTTTCGCAGGCCTCGATAAATCCGTTCCAGTCATCCATCACAATATCTACGGTATGCACCGATCCGGTATCAAACAGCCTGTCTTCATATCCCATTGTCCGCCCGCCGCTGAAACCCCCCGCGGCTCTGACCCGACAGAGCAGAACGGTCAGCAAAAGGCATACGGCCATCGCAGCCCAGCAAAGCCTGTCAATATTTTTGTGAGTCGACATATTCCATCCTGTCCTTATCCCATATATTCGCCGTTATAGCTGACCAGCACAGCGCTGCTCACGCCCGGCAATTCTGCCAATGTGTTGATAAAATCCGTATTATCGCCCTTCATGCGGATTTCCATATTCAGTTCAACGGAGTCCTTCTCGGCAGCTTTGCTCTTCACCACGCACCGCTGCACCTGTTTTCGCAAAAACGCCACCGCCTGCTGCTCGCTGTCATGATTTCCGCAGCGCAGCACCACAATGTAAGGGTTCAGATAAGGTTTTTTATTCGCCAGCACCAGCAGTGTCACACCGATCATGCCGCTTCCGACCACGGCCAACACAATCAGCCCTGCCGCCAGCACAATTCCGGCTGCGATGGCCCAGAACAGAAAAGCAATGTCCAGCGGTTCTTTAATAGCGGTATGAAACCGGACGATAGACAGCGCGCCCACCATGCCAAGGGACAGCACCACATTCGAAATAACCGCCAGAATCACCAGCGTGGTGATCATGGTCAGTGCCACCAGCGTTACGCCAAACCCGGAGGAATACATCACGCCGGAAAAGGTTTTCTTATACACAAGAAAAATAAACATCCCCAGGCCAAATGCCAGAACCAGTGCCACAACCATATCGATTACGCTGACGCCCGCCATATTTTCCAGAAAACTCGATTTAAAAATATCGTTGAATGTCATGCTTTTATTCTCCCTTGCTTATAATAATGTTTTTTCGTTTTTCCCGGACGATTACCCATAAATTCTGCATCTGGCGTATTTGGAAAACGCGCCGGCCCGGCACCCGGGAAGCTGTATGGCGTCCCGAATCACAGACGGCAGAAACGCGTCCCACTTCACCTCCAAAACCGCCGTATCCTCTCCTGCGGGAATCGTCACGCAGCCGGGGTTCAGAAAATCTCTGCAGTCCGTTCCGGTTCTGATCCGCGTATCCAGCGTCACCCGCACATTTCCCGGACCGTAGATAAAAGGCTCTCTGGTATAATCCACAATGGTTTTTGGCCTCAGCCCCCGGGAACGCATTTTTCCGTACAGCTCCGTCACCAGCTCCCGGCCACAGTCCGCCATCCACCCTGTCTTTCCGCCTACAATCCAGCAGGTTTCCTCAGGCGTCAGACCCACGGACTGTTTCTGGCACAGGCCGTTTACCTTGCTTTTTTTCTCCAGGTGAATTACCGAGAGATTCTCATTGTAATAGCGGATGCGGAATTTCTCCCTCCTGTTTACCCCGTCCAGCTTCTCCCGCAGCGCCTGATCCGACAGATTGTCCAAATACAGACTGCGAATCCGGTATGTTCCATTCACCGCATGGGGATCCGGCCTGGCCACCGCCCGCAGCCGCTGCCGCAGAACAAGCACATCCGATTTGCCGATCTCAAATTTCCATTCATGGCGAAAATTCATCTGTCTGCTTTCCTTTACTGTTTATTGTCCCGCAACACCTCTTCATTTTCCGTAAAAGGATAGCGATGCCGTGTCTCTGTCCATATGTTACCAGCTAGTTGTGTTGATTGTTTGGGAAATCTGTGAAAAATATGTGGAGAAATAAGCAGCACCCGACAAAAACAGCTGTTTTTGTCGGGTGCATTCTCGTTACTGTTCCACCACAATCTCCGCCACACTTCCAACCCCTTCCGCTCCCTGTCGTTTCGTGACCACAACTTTTTTCTCAATCCGCTCCTTCAACTCATTCACATGGGAAATAATCCCCACCAGACGGCTCCCCTCAGTAAGCCTCAAAAGCGCGTCCATCGCCTGGCTCAGAGCCTCCTCATCCAGCGAACCGAAGCCCTCGTCTACGAACATGGAATCCAGCCGGACTCCTCCGGCACTGGACTGAATCTCATCTGAGAGTCCCAGGGCCAGCGACAGCGACGCCTGGAAAGTCTCTCCGCCGGACAGCGTCTTTACGCTGCGCCTGGACCCGTTATAGTGATCGATCACGCAAAGCTCCAGCCCCGCTCCGCTCCGAAGATCCTCGGTCTCCCTGGTCCGCTCCAGTTCATACTGTCCGCTGCTCATGGCAAGTAATCGCAGATTCGCCCGCCGGAGAATCCTGTCGAAATAAGTCATCTGAACATATGTTTCAAATTTAATCCTGGGCTTCTGGGACAGATCGCCGTTGGCCGTTTTCGCAAGCGCTTCCATCCATTTGTACCGTTCTTCCACCTCCGTAATTTCCTTCTGCTTGGTTTTTACATTGGAACAAATCCGTTCATTTGTCCGGACCGCCGTCATCTTCTCGTCTCTCTCTGCCGTCAGCCCTTCTTTTTCCTGAGAAAGTATTTCTCTTCTTGCCCTGGTTTCTTCTTCCGGGAACATTCCTGCTTCCCCGGCTTTCTCGATCTGCTCCTTTAGAACCCTGACTTCCCCCAAAAGACCTTCTCTGCGCTTCCGGAACGCCGTATAAACCCGTTCTGCCTGCTCCAGATCCTTTTCCAGCCTTTCTTTTTCCGCCTCTTTTTCCGAAATTTTTTTCTGAACCTCTTCTTTCCGTTCCGCCCGCAACTTTCCGGTTAATTCGGCTATTTTTTCTTTTATACCCTTTCGTTTTTCTTCGCTTCTTGTGATGGAACGCTCAGTCTCCTTCTGCCGTTCTCCCAGGTCTTTCAACTGTTTTTCTTTCTCAGGAATCTCCCGCTTTAAACGCTCTTTCCGGGCCAGATCTCTCCGTATCTGTTCCAGCTCCCTTTCCAGAGAACACAGACATCGGGCAAGCATTTCCTCTATGCGGCCCGTCATCCGCCCCCATGCGTCTTCTGGTACGACGACAGCCGACGGATATGTTTCTTTCAGCGCCGCGTCACAGGCAAAAAGCGTCTGTAAAAATTCCTCCGCCTGCCTGAAAACAGCCGCTGCTTTTCGCGTATCAGCGGCAAGCTGTTCACGCAAATGCTTTTCCTGACCCAAAAGCCCCGCCGTTCGTTCCTTATTTTCCGCGATCGCCTCCTGCAGCGCTTCCTTTTCTCTGTTCCCCGCGGTTTCCTGCCGGGTCAGCTCATCGAAGCGCTTTTTCTTTACCCCGGCAAGTTCCAGATATTTCCCGCATTGTTCCAGACGCTTCACAAGATCAGCTTCCATCTCCGTTTCATTTCTCATACCATTCGGAAATCCCATCCCGGCCACCGCCGCTTCCCACTGCCTGTCCTTTTCCAGAAGCCGCGCCTCTGCGGCGGCAGCCTCCTTCCGGGCCTTTTGGTAAACCTCTTCGGTCTCATTTTTTTCCTGTTCTTTCTCCGGAATCTGGTTCCTCAATTGCCGATTCCGCTCTGCCTTCCGTAATTCCGCTTTTTTCTCTTCTTTTATATTCTCCGCTTTTTCCCTTAACCGGATTTTTCTCTCCCTGATCAGCCTTTGCGGCCCGCCTTCGCCTTCCGCCGCCGTTCCAAAAATCTGACGGGCTTTTTCATCGGCCATGCCCTTTAATTTTTCTTCTTCCTCTGTCAAATGGCCCGCGTTTTCACTGAGCCGTTCTGCCGCCGCCTGAATTTTCTCCAGCCGGCCTCTCTCCTGTTCAAGGGTTTCCCGTTCCGGCGCCATCGGGGGAATCGCTGCCGGATGCGGATGATGCTTCGACCCGCAGACCGGACACGCTTCTTCCTCCTTCAGATTTCTTGCCAGCATCCCCGCCTGAGCGTCCAGAAAAAGCCGCTCCATCTTTCGATAGGCCGACTCCGTCCGCTCTTTTTCTAAAACCGCGGTCCGATAGTTTTGCCGTGCCTCTGACAGCTTCTTCCGATGCTCGTCCAGCTGTTTTAACTCCTGTTCCAGCTCCTCAAGAACCTTTTTTTCTTCCGACAGTTCCCTCTCTCTTTTTTCCAGACGCAATAATCCGGCGTCGGAACCGGAAAGAAGCTCCTGTTCAGCCTTTAAGCGCGCAAGCGTCTCCGCCTGTTCTTCCGCCTGCTTTTTTCTCTGTTTCAGTTCGGCGCACAGTTTTTCTTTTCTCTTTTTTCCTTCCTGCCGCTGACCGGAAAGCGTTCTGAAAACAGATAGCTGTTCTTCCGCTTTCTCCTTCTGATGGCGGCATTCCGCTTCCTCCCCGGCGGCATCGCGAAGCGTTTCCTGCTCCTGTACCCGCGCCTCCTCCGCCTCTTTCAGCCGTTCCTCCTTCTCCTTTAAATCCTTTCGCGCGGCTTCTTCCTGTTTCTTCCGCTCCGTTATCCTGTCCTGTTCCTCTTCCCCTTTTTCCAGGGTTTGCTCCGCTTCCCTTAAATCCTCCTCCAGCTTTCGCGCCTTTTCCAGGGCGGCTTCCGTCCCCTCAAGGGTTTTTAGTTGTTCCCGGTCTGCCGCCAGAGTCTGTTCCAGACTCTGCCGCCGTTTTTCCAGTTCTTCAACACACAGTCTTTCCCGCCGGATGATTTCCTCTTCTTTCCGATCTTCCGTCTGCTCGTTCTTCAAGCGTTCAAACAATTCCAGACTTTCGGTAAGCGCCTGAATCTGACCCGCAAGCCCTTCTTTCGCTTTCGCGTTCTCTTTGGCTTTCTCATAGGTTTCGCCGGCCTGCCGCAATCCCGGCATTTCTTCTTCCAGCAGCGCCTGCTTTTTCGCTAACGCTTCCCGCTGCTCCCTGATCTGATAAATGACTTCGATTCGCCGGTCTTCCTCCGCGATCTGTCTTTCCCGCTCCCTGATCTCCCTTTCCAGTTTCTCCAGAATTTTCCTGTCCTCGCGGCAAAGTTCTTCCATAAGCGCCATCCCGTCGCCGATTCTGCCGTCAAATTTTTCCTTCCCCAGCTCTTTCAGTTTAACGGCCGCCGGCGTATCCGCCCCGCAGATCATTCCGTCCATGTCCTGACAGATGCTGCGTTTTAATTCGTCGTATCCTTTCCGCTGCTCCTTCGCCGCGTCCACCAGCTTTTTCTGTATCGCCTGATACGCGCCCGTATGAAAAATCTGCCGGAAAATCCCCACCCGCTCCTCGGTGCCCGCCAGAAGAAGCTTCTGAAAATCCCCCTGGGCAATCATAGCGATCTGGCCAAACTGTCTCCGGTCCAGACCGATCAGCTCTGTCACCACTTTCGTCACGGCCCTTGACTGCGTAACCGGCTGCCGCTTATCCGGAAACGTCAAAACCGCGTCCTCTTTCTGCTCCGTAAAGCCCTCTCCCCTTTTCTTCGGGCGCAGATATCCGGGATTCCGTTTGACCATATACTGTTTTCCGGAATATTCAAATACCAGCTCCACATAGGTAGGCGTTTCTTTATCGGCATACTTACTGCGAAACATGTCCGCCCTGCGCACGTCGCCGCTGGCTTCTCCGTACAACGCATAGGCAATGGCGTCAAAAATTGTCGTTTTTCCCGCTCCGGTAACGCCTGTGATCAGGTACAGCCCCTGTCCGCCCAGGCGCGTGAAGTCCAGTTCCGTTTTTTTCGCGTAAGGCCCGAACCCGCTTATCGTCAGTCTGATCGGTTTCAAATTATCCCTCCCGTACATCCTCCAGAAGGTTTGTGATATATTCCTTCTGCATCCTGTTCATCGGCTGATTGTTCTGCAGCTCGTAAAATTCTTCAAATAATGTCAAAGGCGATTTCTGCTCCACATCCTCTGCGGCTTCAACCGTTCTGCTTTCTCTCGTCCTGCTGTTGTCATATTCCAGACGCGTCAGGTTCGGATAAATCACCCGCAGCCTCTGAACGCCGTCCGGTACATCTTCCTCGTCTGTCAATATGATTTTCACATAGTCTTCGGTATCCATATTCCGGTAGAAATGTTTCGACATCACTTCTTCATATGTTCCCCGAAGAATACGAAGATCATGGAGCGGTACAAGCGGCGCCGTGTGAAGCTCCACCCTCCCCTTTTCTTTCATCTCGATCACAGTAACGGATTTTTCCTGCTCCGCCTCTGAAAATGAATATTTCAACGGCGTCCCGCAATAGCGCACGGTTTCCCGGCCGACGGACTGAGGGCTGTGAATATGTCCGAGGGCCACATAATCAAAACCGTCGAACACATTCGCATCGATATTGTCTAGTCCGCCCACCAAAATCTCTTCCGACTCACAGCGTCCGGCACCTGTGACAAACTGATGGGCCGCCAGGACATTCCTCTGTCCCGGGTCCACACCCATGCGGCGGACGGCAAGCTCCACCGCCTCCTGATAGCTCTCCGGCAGCTGCGCGTCCGGCTCATTCATTAACGCATGACGGACGACGGCGGGTTTCAGAAAGGGGAGCAAATACACAAACAACTCCCCATAACCGTCAGTCAGGCAGATTTTTTCCGCCGTGCCGTCATAAACGGGAGAGACATAGACGCCCCTCCCGCTCATCAGCCGCGCCCCGAAGGCAAGCCGTTCGGCGGAATCGTGATTGCCGCTTATCACAAACGCCGTCATATTCCGGTCCGCAAGCTCTGTCAGAAACCAGTCGAAAACCTGTACGGCTTCCGCGGACGGAACCGGTTTGTCATAAACATCGCCCGCCACAAAGACCGCGTCTGCGCGCTCCCGGTCCGCCATGGAAAGAATCTGCTTTAAAATGTACTTTTGATCCTCAATCATGGGAAATTCATTGAGCCGTTTCCCAAGATGCAGATCAGAGATATGTAAAAATTTCATTGCGGTTCCCCCTCGCTTTTTCTTTCGCTGGTCTATAGGCACGATCAGTAAAGCTCCTCCAACGAAATCCCTTCGTAAAAAAATGATAAAATATCCTGATAAGACATCCCTGTTTCCGCCATGGCGGCGGCTCCGTTCTGACTCAGGCCCACGCCATGCCCAAAACCGCCGCCCTGAAACGTGAAGCTTTTGTTTCCCTCTGTGTCCTCCTCCGTATCCACATAGAAAAAGGTACTGGGAAATGAAGTCATATCGCTTTCCGAACCGTCATTTCTCTCATAAGTCAGCTCTGCGCTGCCCAGCAGATTCCGAACCGGCAGCTGCCCCTGCGCGTATACGGCAACGCCGTCCCCTCTCAGGATTACTTCGTCCACGCTGCCGCCTTTCAGCCTCTTTACAATCTCAATGGAAGAAACCCTGTCGCCGAACATGTTCTCCTCATCTCCTCCCTCCTTCTCTATCCGAATCTGCTCCGGGTATCTCTCCAGAAATTCAGGAAGCTTCCGATTTAAAGTATCTGCCAGCTGTTCGGCCGTCACCGACGTCTTCCACCTGTACCATGGATAAGCGCTGTCATAATCCGGCCCTTTCTGTCCGCCCTCCGCCGCGTTTGCCTGAACCGCGTCGGGATCGTCAAATCTGGTCCGGAACATCTCCTCAGAGCTGTAATCTGGCTCGCCCTCCCGGCTTCCTCCCTGGGCAAGTTCTTTTACACGGAGATAATCATAATTCTCCTGCTGATTCGTCCCCCAGATTTCCACATCCTCGGACACGCCCCAGCCGGTAGAATAATAATAGGCCTGAATCGCCTGTTCCTGCCAGAAAGCTACCTTTCCGTAAGTTTCCTGTACCGCCTGCGTCGTTGTCTTCTGTTCGTTTATATTGTTATATACCTGATAATAAGTACTGTCATCCACATGCGCTCCATATTCCCGGTAACCGTTGCCCAGAATATGGCGGTACGCATAGCTTCTGGCACAGACGGCTTGGGCTTTCAGCGCATCCATGGGATAGCTGGCCGGCATCTCCGAGGGTACCACCCGGCAGAGATAGTCTTCCAGAAGCAGATCATTCACCAACAGCATTCCCTCGTCGCCGGCGGTAACCTCCAGCCGTCCTTTATAAGAAGGATTTCCCTGGCTGCGGCTGAAACTTACCACCTGCAGCTCTCCGGCATAGCTGTCGCAGGTAATCATCAGCCGCCCCAATCCCAGCCACTCATGGTCCGGCGTCAGCTCCAGCCGCTCCCCGGCCTGAAAGGTCTGTTCCCAGTCGCCGCAGGTAACCCGAAACGGATCCTGTGAGGTGATCGTCAGATTCTCATGCCAGATCGACGCGAAATCCTCGTTTTTGATCAGAACTCTGATATTGGACGCCTCCAGCGATTTTACGGTCAGCGCGCCGCAGATCACCCCGTCCGCCACCACGAACTGCTGATTATCATAGCCGATCAGCACCGCCGATATATCCTGGAGTTCCAGCTTTTCATAAATCTTATACGCCTGAAAATCCTCCGCTACCGGAACCTTTCCATAGCCCTCCAGCTCAATATAATCATCTCCCGATGAAAGCACTTTCGCCTGAATACTTTCCCGTTTCAGATCCACCTGACTCACCTGATGGTTCCGGATCGTCAGATCTGCCAGTACGCCGTTGCAGTTTTCCGGCAGGCCGCTGCCGGGAAACACTCTGTCATAGCCGTAAAAAAACACCTCCAACTGGTCGCCCGTGCTGCCGGTAATCCACACATTCGGGTACGTAACTTGGTCAGACACCAGCTCAGTCAGGCAGATCAGCTGCCCGTCCTTCACCAGCGTTTCCACCTGGCAGTCCAGATAAGGATCCAGCGCCAGCCCCTCAAACCAGACCGTCCCCTGGTCCGTCACCGCCTGCCAGTCCTCCAGGCCGGAAATACAGGCCGGCGTCCCCATCACCGTATAATTCTGCCGCCTGACGCCGCTGTCCTCGCCCCGTTCTGCCATCCGCTCCAATACGGCGTTATAGGTATCCCACCAGACCTCCTCCGGAACCTTCGTAAAGGTCAGAATCCGTCCCACAGGGTCAGAAATCAGATCTTTGCAGTCAATCTGATCCAGAAAACGCAATAAAGTTTTATATGTAAGCGGCTCGCCCGCCTGTTCTAACGATACTGTCTGAGGATCAAACAGATCGTTAGCATACAGCCAGCACATATATCTGGCATACCAGGCCGGTTCTTTCTCTCCGGCAGTCCATCCGCTGACATCTGTTCCGTCGATACTTTCCTGATCTGTCAGCAGAAGAGCCGCAGCCTTGGCAGCGATCTGATTGGGCACAGGCGTTTTCTTTCCTTCCTGCCACACCAGAACGCCGGCGGCCGCCGCCAGAAACAACAGCAGCAATGCCGGCGGCAATAACCACCGTTTCCATCTCTTTTTCATAAACCCCTTTCCTTTCTATTCGTCCTATAAAAAAGGTATACATGATAGCAACCATGTATACCTCTGTTTATCTTTTGTGAAGTCCCGGAATGCCGGTTTCCTTTTTTGACGCCTAGCTTTCGCCAGGTGGGTTTCCGCAAACAGCCTTCTGCCTTCCCCTGAAACGGATATGGGGCCTGACATCCGGATGATGATGTAGGAGTCCCTTATGTCATAATGTAGGTTCAAAAATAACAGGAAGTGTCGAACACCCCAGGAACATTCTCTCTTACTGTCCGGTACCTTCCATACATGCCCGGCCCTTTTCCGGATTCAGAATACCGCCGGGAGCCTGTATGTTTTATCCTTAGGCTATTATACAATAAATGAAAAACCGTTGCAAGGCCATTTTCATAAGAATTGCTTTCCATCTCAGCCAATGACGCCCAGTTTTTTACTTTTGTGATTTTTGAGCGTGCCGCTTCACAAACCCAGGCGCAACGGCAGCTACGCTGAGGCCCGGAGAACAGTTCTGTCAGGAAAACAGACAGGGAGGTTTGCCTGAATATGAACCGGACAGCACACTAAGATATATAAGAAAAAATATGAGAACTGACAGGCGGACATACCGGACCAATCCGATAGCAGGCCAGAAGCCTGTCATTCGCCGCCCGCAGCCGTTCTTCACAGGAAGTATGAAGGACTGCCAGCGTATCGCCGATTTCTACACTGTCCCCGGTTTTTTTGTGCAGAACGATTCCGGCGTCCGGCTGTACGGCATCTTCTTTTTTCTCTCTTCCTGCCCCCAGAAGCATGGCCGCTATGCCGCAGCCCTGGGCATCCATATGCTCCACATAACCTGCAGCCGGCGCTTTTACCTCCAATGTATACCGCGCCGCAGGCAAAACGAAGGGATCGCTGATCACCGTCTCATCTCCGCCCTGGGTTTTCACCATCCGGGCAAAAGTCTCAAGTGCTTTTCCGGAAGTAATCGCTTCTTTCGCCAGTTCCATACACTGCTCTGCATTTCCTTTTCCGGCCAGTGACAGCATATTCGCCGCCAGCTCTAAACACACCCCGGTAAAATCCTCCGGTCCCTGACCTTTCAGCGTATCGATGGCCTCCCGCACTTCCAGCGCATTTCCGATCGTCATTCCCAACGGCACGTCCATATCCGTTACCAGCGCCGCCATCCTTTTTCCGGCCCTTTTGCCGATCTCCACCATAACTCCGGCAAGTTCTTCCGCCTCTTCCCGTGTTTTCATAAAAGCGCCGCTGCCTGTCTTCACATCCAGCAATATGGCGTCGCTGCCGCTGGCCAGCTTTTTACTCATAATGGAACTTGCGATCAGCGGAATACTATCCACCGTCGCCGTCACGTCCCGGAGCGCGTACAGCTTCTGATCCGCCGGAACCAGACGCTTTGTCTGCCCGGCCACGCAGATTCCCACCGAATTTACAATATCGATAAACGCCCGGTCGGACAGGGCGGTACGGAATCCGGGAATAGATTCCAGTTTATCCAGCGTTCCTCCCGTATGGCCCAGTCCCCGTCCGGACATCTTCGCCACCTTCACGCCCAAAGACGCCACCACAGGGCCGATCACCAGCGTCGTCTTATCGCCCACACCGCCTGTGCTGTGTTTATCCACCTTACAGCTCTCGATCGCCGAGAGATCCATCATTTCTCCCGATTCAGCCATGGAAAGGGTCAGGTCGCCGATCTCTTCCATGGACATCCCCTGAAAACAGACTGCCATCGCCCACGCCGCCATCTGATAATCCGCCACGTCTCCGTTTACAAAGCCATGAATCAGAAAATCGATTTCCTCTCTGTCAAGATACTCCCCTTTTTTCTTTTTATCGATCAGATCATACGCTCTCACGTCCGACCTCCTTTTTTCAAAATCGAAACCAATCCGGTATCCTGACATGTCGATATCCGGTAAACCCGCGCGGTCCGGCGAAAACCGGACAGGTAAGCCTGGCTAAGTACCGACGCGCCGGCCGCTACAGTCGAAAGCTGTCCGGCAAAAGCTCTCTCAGACGTTTTACCGTATATTCGTTTTCCCCTCTGACCATAATGACCAGAAAATCCGGCTCGCAAAATTCCGCCATCACCTGCAGGCACACGCCGCAGGGGACGCAATAGTCCAGCCTTTTACTGTCTTTTGACGCTCCCGCCACGGCAATCGCCTGAAAACCGCGCTCACCCTCGCTGACTGCCTTGAAAAAGGCTGTCCGCTCCGCGCAGTTCGTTGCCGAATAAGATCCGTTCTCAATATTGCAGCCCGTATAGATTTTTCCGTCTCCCGTCAGCAGCGCCGCTCCCACGCGATAATTGGAATAAGGCGCGTAAGAATACTCCCGGATATCCATAGCCGCGCAGGCCAGACCGCGCAGCTGCTCCTGGGTAATGGTCTTCTTCATCCTGCTTTTGCCGTCGGCGCTTTCCGACTCTTCGTTCCGGTTCTTCTCCCCGAAATATGCCCATCTTCCGGCCGTACCCGGATGATTCCGGTTTTCCATCACCAGCGGAAGAAAGCTGGCGCCGCCGCAGGTCTGCTCCACGCCGAAATAAGCAAGGATCGTTGCGGCAATATCCGCAAAACTGCCGCGGGTTCCCAGATTCACGCCCGGCCTGCAGGGTTTTCCGTACATCAGCATGGGAACATACTCCCTGGAATGATCCGTAGAGGGCGTATCCGGGTCACAGCCATGATCGGCGGTGATAATCAGCAAATCCTCCTCCCTCATGGCGCCCATAAACTCCGGCAGCTTCCAGTCAAAATAAGCCAGCGCCTTCGCATAGCCGTCCCTGTCATTCCTGTGGCCGTAAAGCATATCAAAATCTACCAGATTCGTAAAACAAAGCCCCTCAAAATCCCGCTTCATATAAGACAGTGTTTTTTCAATCCCATCCGCGTTATTCTCCGTCCGCACATATTCCGTAATCCCTCTCTCCGCGAAAATATCCACGATTTTCCCCACGGAAATCACCGACTTTCCCGCGCCCTTCAACAAATCCAGCATCGTGGGCGCCGGAGGCTGCAGAGAAAAGTCATGACGGTTGGCCGTACGGACAAAGCCGGGCCATTCTCCCGTAAATGGTCTGGCGATCACCCGTCCCACACCCCAGGGACCCTGACAGATCGCCCTGGCCATCCGGCAGTACCGGTACAGCTCCTCCACCGGCACCACATCCTCATGGGCGGCAATCTGCAGCACGCTGTCCGCCGAAGTATATACGATCAGATCGCCGGTCTCCATATGCTCCCGGCCATAATCCTGAATCACCTGCGTTCCCGAATAAGGGCGGTTGCACAAAATCCCCCTTTCGGTCTGTTCCGAAAGCCGGCGCAGAAGCTGTTCCGGAAACCCTTCGGGAAAAACCGGCATCGGCGCTTCCGATACCACGCCGGCGATCTCCCAGTGTCCTGTGGTGGTATCCTTTCCTTTGGACCGCTCTTTCATACGGGCCACGGCTCCCTGAACAGGCAGTTCCTGCTCCTGTCCGCCGCTCTCTTTATTCGGACCGTCGATCTGAAACAGACCCAGCCGTTTCATATGGTCCATCTGAAAATAAGGACTTTTCCGCACGGCGCCCAGCGTGTCGGAGCCCTGATCCCCATAGTCCGCCGCATCCGGCATCTCCCCAATCCCAAAGCTGTCCAGAACAATCAGAAATACCCGCTTCATTACACATGACCTCCTCTCGGACCGGCCTGCCCGCCGCTCAGTTCCTGTCAAAGCCAAACCATCCGGCCGCAGCCGTTACTTTATTCGCTTATTGCTATTGTATCCATAATGAAGGACTGTGTCAAGAATTTTTTTCGAACAAATGTTTGTTTTTCTATTGATTTTTTCCGAAGAATATGCTAAGCTGAGAAAAGAATATATGTTCGTCCCGCAGGCGATCCGATATGCGTATATTTTATATGAATTTAAGAGGTTGTTATGATCATCAGGGAAAATCTGCCGCTGGAAGAAAAACTGAAAATCCTATCTGCCGCCGCCCGTTATGACGTTTCCTGCACCAGCAGCGGCGTTAACAGAAAAGGGGAAAAAGGCGCTTTGGGAAATGCCGCTTCCTGCGGCATCTGTCACAGCTTCGCCGCGGACGGACGCTGTATTTCCCTGCTGAAAGTACTGCTGTCCAATGAATGCGTATTTGACTGCAAGTACTGCATGAACAGAGCGTCAAACGATATTCCGCGGGCCTCCTTTACGCCGGAGGAGCTGTGCGGCCTGACTATTGAGTTTTACCGCCGCAATTATATAGAAGGCCTGTTTCTAAGCTCCGGCGTCCTGGGTACTCCGGACCATACCATGGAGCTTTTCTACCGGACGCTGTATATGCTCCGCCATCAGTACCGGTTTAACGGCTATGTCCATGTGAAAACCATCCCTGGCGCAGACGGCGAACTGATTCGCCGGGTCGGATACCTGGCCGACCGGATGAGCGTAAATCTGGAGATCTCCTCACAGGAAGGATTAAAAAAACTGGCTCCTCACAAAACCCACTCCAGGATCCTGACGCCCATCCGTCAGATTCAGAACGGCATTATTCAGGACCGGCTTGAAGGCCGACGAGCGGATGCCGTTCCCGGAACAATCGGTATGAATGAAAGGAAAGAACAATCTCTGTTATTACGGGAAACATCCGCCGCTTACGAAACAGAAAAGACAACCGCGCCGGACAAAGCCGCTCTGGACCGGTATGACCCTTACTGGCAGTATCTGGTCCGGAGCGCCCAGACCGTACGCAGGGACCGGCCTCATTTTGTTCCTTCCGGCCAGAGTACCCAGATGATTGTCGGCGCTGTCCCTGAGTCCGATTATCAGCTGGTTCATACCGCGGAAGCGCTCTACCGGAATTATGACCTGAAACGGGTATTTTATTCTGCCTATGTTCCTCTTAACGAGGATTCCTGCCTGCCCGCCCTGGATACCAAGCCGCCTCTGCTCCGGGAACACCGGCTGTATCAGGCTGACTGGCTGCTGCGCTTTTATGGATTTCAGGCCGGAGAGCTGCTGACCGAAGATAAACCGAATTTTAATCTGTTTATCGATCCCAAATGCGACTGGGCCGTCCGTCATCTGGAACTGTTTCCGGTGGAAATCAATACCGCCGGCTACGCTTCCCTGCTCAGAGTACCCGGAATCGGCGTTAAATCGGCCAAACGGATCCTCTATGCCAGAAAACACGGTATACCGGATTTTACCGCCCTGAAAAAAATGGGCGTCGTTCTGAAACGGGCCCACTATTTTATCACCCTGAACGGCCGGATGATGTATCCGGTCAAAATCGACGAAACCTGTATTACCCATAACCTGATTCAAAGCGAGCAGAAAAAAAACTGGCAGGTCGCTCAGGATATGACCTACCATCAGTTGTCTCTGTTTGATGATTTCCATCTTGTTGATCCGGGAGAGATTATTCATGACACTACCGCGCCCTGAACAAAACGCCGACAGCACGCGAACCGTATTCCTCTGCGAAGACACCCCCGACGGGATTTTTACCGCAGTCTATGACGCCTGGGACAGCGGCCTGGGACATCAGAATGTAGCTCTGGAGTTAAACGGATGTTTTAATTACAGTTTGTTTTCCCAGTACGTTTCCGTTTCCACCGACTATGAAAAATCCTTCAAGGTGGCCCGCACCCTGAATCATAAGCTGTCCGGGCAGGTATTTTCGATGGCATACTATGCCGCTCTGGCACAGCCGCCCGGCAAAGCCGACGCGATCTACCGCTTTCTTGTGCTTGCGTTCCGCCATGGCCCCGGAATCGTGTCCATGCTGGGGCTGCCTGAGGTACAGGCCGTTTTCGCCCTCTGGCGAAAAGTGGGCAACGAGGCCCATTATTTCAGAGAATTTATCCGTTTTTCGGATACCGGCTCCGGTATCCTTTTCGGAAAGGTTAAACCCAAATGTAATGTACTGCCTTTAGTAGCTCCCCTTTTTTCCGACCGTATGCCTTCCGAAAGCTGGGCGCTTTTAGATGAAACGAGAAACCTGGCCGTTTTTCACCCTGCCGGCCAGGAATGGTTTCTGACGTCCGCATTCGAAGACTTCTCAGAATCCCCCGCGGAATATCAACTGCCCCAAAACGCGGAAAACGAGGATCAGTACCGCTCTCTATGGAAGATTTTTCACAAAACCATCGCGATCAAAGAGCGGATCAACCCCCGCTGTCAGAGGAACCAGCTTCCTCTCTGGTATCGCAAAAATATGACGGAATTTATGGACTGATGCGCAGCCGTCAATTTTCGATCAGTCAAATATGCTCATCCTGCCCCCTGTTATCGTCCAGTCCCGGAATAAATAAATACTTCCGGACGATAAACAAAATCGCGATCGCCGCGATAGACAGAAGATTTTCCAGCGGCGTCGTATGTTCCGCCACCATGCCTCTGGCTATGGCAAATAACAGCACCTCGATCACGGAACTCAGCGTATGACGGCACAGCATCTTTAAAAACTCCACGCCGATCACCACGTTAAAAGCTCCGGCCAAAAACTCACGGAACGCATAGTCGCTCAGCCGCTCGGCATACAGATCGTTCAGTCCATAAAGCAGACCCAGCGCGGAGATCAGCAAAGCCGCCACAATAAGCAGGCCGATCATAAGCTCCATAAACATCGCCGCATTATAAAGGAAATTCTGGGCTGTCTGTTTGATTTTTGTTTTCACCGGCGCGCCTCCTTCGTCTGACCATTCGCATGTATGGCCGGACACAGTGGTCCGGCCATACGTTATATTATAAAAAGTATCAAAATCTTCCGGCAGAATCGCGCTCCTGCCGCGCATGATAACGAAGCGGACTATTTTACCGGCTTCGGACCCGCGTTTACAATCTCCGCAGGCATATTGGGATATTTTTTCGCGAAATTATCCGCGAACATCTGTGCCAGCTTATTCGCCTGCTCGTCGTATGCCGCTTTGTCCGCCCACATACCCCGGGCATCCAGCTTTTCATCCGGCACATTCGGACAGCTTACGGGATAATCCACGTTAAATACGTCATGATGTCTGAACTCAATTTTATCAAAATCGCCGTTCAGCGCCGCGCTGACCATGGCGCGGGTATAGCTCAGCTTCATACGGCTGGCGCCGTCCGATGCGCTGCCGCCGGCCCATCCGGTATTAACCAGATATACCTTCGTCCCGTACTTTTCCAGTTTCTCGCCCAGCATCTCCGCATATACGGAAGGATCCATCGGCATAAACGGCTCGCCAAACAGGGTGGAAAAAGTAGGCTGAGGCTCCGTTACGCCCCGTTCGGTTCCTGCTAATTTAGAGGTAAAACCTGTCACAAAATGATACATGGCGGCATCCTTATCCAGACGGCTGATCGGAGGCAGCACGCCGAAGGCATCCGCCGTCAGGAAGATTACCACTTTGGGAATCCCGCCTTCTCCCGGAATCTGCGCATTATTGATATAATTCACCGGATAACCCACACGGGTATTCTCCGTCAGACTGTCGTCAAAGAAATCAAATTCTCTGGTTTCAGGATCCATCACCACATTCTCCACCAGGGAACCAAACCGAATGGCGTTATAGATATCCGGCTCATTTTCGGCGGACAGATTGATACATTTCGCGTAGCAGCCGCCCTCGAAGTTGAAGACGCCGTCAGGAGACCAGCCATGCTCGTCGTCGCCGATCAGTTTCCTGGACGGATCGGCGGAAAGGGTCGTCTTGCCCGTTCCGGACAGGCCGAAGAATACGGCGGTCTCCCCTGTCTCGGGATCCATATTGGCCGAGCAGTGCATAGGCAGAACATTTTTCTTGGTCATCACATAATTCATGGTGGAGAAGATACTCTTTTTGATCTCTCCCGCATACTGGGAACCGCAGATCACAATCAGATGGGCTTCGTAATCGATCATGATCGCCGCCTCGCTGTGCACGCCGTCCACTTCCGGGTCGCATTTGAAACCGGGGGCGCAGAGAATCGTATAATCCGGCTCGCCGAAATTCTCCAGTTCCTCCTCCGTCGGGCGGATCAGCAGCTGACGGATAAACAGGTTCTGGCTGGCCAGCTCATTGATTACGCGGAATTTCTGCGTGTATTTTTTATCCGCTCCCGCAAATCCGTCGAAGATAAATACCTCGCGGCCCTGCAGGTATGCCGCCACCTTGCCTTTGATCGCGTCAAACTTTTCCTGGCTGATCGGACAGTTCACCTTCCCCCAGGCGATTTCGTCATGCACGCCTGCGCTGTCCACAATAAACTTATCCTCGGGAGAACGTCCCGTATATTTTCCTGTGGTTACCACCAGGGCGCCCGTGTTGCTCAGCGTACCTTCCTCACGGCGAAGAGCCGCTTCTGTCAGCTGCGCGGGCGTTAAATTGCGGTAAACCTTTTTCGGCTCGATGATGCCCAGCTTTTCGATTCCATAATTTTCTGCCATAGCAATTGCCTCCTTCATATACCGGAAAAACGATAAAACAAACAGTAACATTTTCGCACAGATTCCGCCAAAAGTCAATTGACCAACTGCTTATATTCCGCTTCAAACCCATTCGGGTTTTATCAATATTAGACAAGATTCATTCCGCGAAAACGCAGGAAACGCCTTCACCGGTAACAGCGCGAAAAATAACCCCGGCCTCTACCGTAAAAAGTCTTTTACCACCTGCTCCATCTGATTCACGGCGCATGTTTTTTTGTGCAGTTCAGGAGCGGTGCGGATTTCCTCAATCGCCGCAGGAACAGGCACTTTGGAAATTTTATTCAGTTCATCTACCAGAGCGAAATCATCCTGCCTGTCAAAGGCCTGATCGACAGCCGTCATCACGCTTCTGGTAAATTTGTACGGGCTGGCCGTGGAAGCAATCACCGTCTTCGTCTGGTCGCCGGTCTGTTTTTTATATTTTTCATATACCTGCCGGGCCACGGCAGTATGGGTGTCCATAACGTATCCGGTTTTTTCATACAGTTCCCGAATACCCGTTTTTGTCTCCTGCTCGGAAGCAAAATTTCCATAGAAAGAGGACAGTTCCTCTTTCATGGCATCCGTAATCTCGTACCGCCCGTCAGCGCCAAGGGCATCCATCAATTCCCGGGTCTTCGCGGCATCCTCCCCGGCGACCCTGAAAATCAACCGCTCCAGATTGCTGGAAATCAGAATATCCATGGAAGGAGAGCTGGTCAGAATAAACTCCCTGTTCCGGTCATAGGTTCCTGTGTTCAGAAAATCATATAATACCTTGTTCTCATTGGAAGCGCAGATCAGCCGGTCGATGGGAAGACCCATCCCTTTCGCGTAGTAAGCAGCCAGAATATTTCCGAAATTACCTGTGGGTACCACGACATTGATCTTTTCACCGGAGACAAGATCACCATTTTTCAGCATCTGTCCATAGGCGTACACATAATATACCACCTGAGGTACCAGACGTCCGATATTAATCGAGTTGGCAGAAGAAAACTGAAATCCTTTTTCACCGATTTCCGCCCCCAGCTTTTTGTCTCCGAAAATCTTTTTTACGCCGGTCTGACAGTCGTCGAAATTACCGTCCACACCTGCCACCAGCGTATTGGCGCCTTTTTGGGTCACCATCTGTTTTTTCTGAATCGGGCTGACGCCGTCTTTGGGGTAAAACACGATAATCCTTGTATGCGGCACATCCGCGAAACCGGCCAGCGCCGCTTTCCCCGTATCGCCGGAGGTCGCTGTCAGGATCACGATCTCATTTTCCACATGGTTCTTTTTTGCCGCCGTCGTCATCAGATAGGGAAGGATCGAAAGGGCCATATCCTTAAACGCTATGGTCGCCCCATGGAACAGCTCCAGATGCCAGGCCCCGCCTACCCGAACCAGCGGCGCGATGGCTTTTGTATCAAATTTGGAATCATAGGCATGAGAAATGCAGAACTTTAATTCTTCCTCCGTAAAATCAGAAAAAAACAGCTTCATCACCTCATAAGCTGTCTCCTGATATGTCATGGCGGACAGTTCTTCCAGGCTTTTATCCAAAACAGGAAGCTCATGGGGCACAAACAGCCCGCCGTCGTCCGCCAGTCCCTTTAAAATCGCCGCGGAAGCAGGTACGTCCCGCTCCCCTCCTCTGGTACTTTTATACACAATATTCTTCATCTTCTTATCCCCTTGCTATATATTGATATGTGACATTATCGGCACTCTGTGCCAATAATATCACATACGGGGTTTTCTGTAAAGAAAGCAATTCAGAAAGTAAGTTATAACCTGACGTAATAACACGGTCATATGCTTTTTTACTTACCGGAGTCTTCCGCGTAATACCCTCTGCCATCAGGGCAGATACCAGGCGAACGCTTCTATTACGGAAGGGTAAAAAACTCATGTCCGCCATATTCAAACAAAAATCGAAGACTCGTATCAAACCACCTCATATTGGAAGGATTGGCTTTGGAGCGGGCTGCGAAAAACAAAGCGCCGCAGGAATAATCTTCCCCGGTCAGCGCTGCGTTTACCGCCGCCTGGGTTCCCTCTGAAACGGATACGGAATATAAGGTTCCGCTTTTGACAGGGGAAAACTGATTATTCTGATATACCACCTCGGTGATTGTGGAGGGAAAGCCGCCGCTTCTCACCCGGTTAATTACCACATTTGCCACCAGCACTTTTCCCTGATGGTCGCAGCCGCCGGCCTCCGCCTCCACGATGTGGAGCAGTACGTCATAATCCTGTTCGGAAAAATTAATAACGAAAGGAGACACATATGCTTCCTCCGCCTGCTCGGTGATTGTATCTCCCACCATCGTTCTTGGAACCGAAAACGCTTCCATTGTAATCTGTTCCTCTAACTGTGCGCCCTCGTCCGCCAGGAAATTCTGATCGCTTTCCAGCGCCGACACATCCAGCCCGGCAGATACCATCTGCGGCGGCTGCAAAGCCGCAGCATGAACAGGTACCGGTTTTGTAAGGACGAAACTGCCTGTGGTAAGCACAGCCGCCGCCACCAGACCGGTTCCCCAGGATCTTACCGGATATTTTTTATTGATTGTTTCTCTGTTCTGTATTCGATATTTGGTCTCCATTTCATTCTCCTCTCTGGAACATGCCAGACCGGTTCTATCTGAGGCCTGGCTGTGCTGAAAGCAGCACATATTACAATTATATTAACAAACTATGTTGTTTATTACATATTTGTTAATTTTTTGTAGTTATCTCTATTATAGCCATCTATTACAGGTCTTATTCCAGAGAGGAAAAAAATGGTATCCATCAGTTTCCCGGAAATACCGCTAAACAGATGAATACCATTCACTAAAAAGTTAAATCTGCATTCACTAAACAGACAAATCTGACAACACAGAAAGCGCCGCGCATAAAATCAACATGCCGCGGCCGGCAAACAAAGTGTCAATCCCATATCACCGCAAAGCAGCAAAACATACAGTCTCTGCGGCCAACGGCTCTGCTACCGGTTATTAATATAATTAATCAGCCCTTCCGCCGCAATAATCTTCTGCATAAACGCAGGAAATGCCTGACCTTTGTATTCTGTTCCCTTTGTGCGGTCATAGATCATGCCGGAATCAAAATCGATCTCCACCTGATCTCCCGCCTCAATATCCTTCGCCGCCTCGGGGCATTCGATAATCGGAAGACCAATGTTAATGGAATTCCTGTAAAAAATCCGGGCAAATGTCTCCGCGATCACACAGCTGACGCCTGCCGCCTTGATGGCAATGGGCGCATGCTCTCTGGAGGAACCACAGCCGAAATTCTTATTTGCCACGATGATATCCCCCTTTTTTACTTTATGGATAAATTCCTGATCGATGTCCTCCATACAGTGGGCTGCCAGCTCGGAGGGCTCCGACACATTCAGATACCTGGCAGGGATAATCACATCCGTATCTACATTATCTCCATATTTAAATACCGTTCCGTTCGCTTTCATCATCCATCTCCTAATTATAGTTCCGCAATTGTTTGTCTTATTCACAGGGTCCTGCAATTTTTCCTGCCAGCGCGCTGGCCGCCGCCACAGCAGGACTGGCCAGGTAAATTTCCGAGGTCACATGACCCATCCGGCCTACAAAATTTCGGTTTGTGGTGGATATGCATCGTTCTCCCTCGGCCAGGATTCCCATATAGCCTCCCAGACAGGGACCGCAGGTAGGAGTACTGACAACAGCGCCGGCCTCCACAAAAATTTTCAACAATCCTTCCTCCATGGCCTGCAGATAAATCTGCTGCGTAGCCGGAATCACAATAACCCGGAGTCCCTTCGCAACCTTTTTCCCTTTCATAATCCGCGCGGCAACCCGCAGATCCTCCAGCCTTCCATTGGTGCAGGAACCGATTACCACCTGATCGATAACAACCTCTCCCACCTCGTCGATGGTCTTTGTATTTTCCGGCAGATGAGGGAAGGAAACCGTAGGCTTCAGCTGCGAGAGATCGATGGTAATCACCTGCTCATACTCTGCGTCCGCATCAGCCTCAAACTCTTTAAATCCCCGCATGGAATGCGCTTTCAGATACGCCCTGGTCACATCGTCAACAGGGAAAATACCATTTTTCCCGCCTGCTTCAATGGCCATATTGGCGATGCACAGCCGATCGTCCATAGACAGATGGGCGATTCCGTCCCCGGTAAATTCCATCGATTTATAAAGGGCGCCGTCCACGCCGATCTTTCCGATAATATGTAGAATAATATCTTTGCCGCTGACCCAGTCTGCCGGTTTTCCCGTAAGCACAAACTTGATGGCTGAGGGCACTTTAAACCAGGCTTTTCCCGTAGCCATCCCGGCCGCCATATCCGTACTCCCCACTCCTGTAGAAAACGCCCCCAGCGCGCCATAAGTACAGGTATGAGAATCTGCGCCGATTACCACGTCGCCGGCCACAACCAGACCCTTTTCCGGCAGCAGCGCATGCTCGATTCCCATCTGCCCCACATCAAAAAAGTTAGTGATTTCATGCTTCGCGGCAAATTCCCGGACACATTTGCACTGTTCAGCCGATTTAATATCCTTGTTCGGCACAAAATGATCCATCACCAGAGCAATCTTATCCCTGTCAAACACAGATTTTTTTGTCATTTTGGCATCCATCTCTCTGATCGCCACCGGAGAGGTGATATCGTTGCCCAAAACCAGGTCCAGCTCTGCCTCGATCAGCTGACCGGCCGATACCTCTGACAGTCCTGCATGGGCCGCCAGAATCTTCTGCGTCATTGTCATTCCCATTTGATATTTCCTCCTGAATTATAATTCCGCAATGAATATATTTAAACTTTTATTTTTTCTGTTGCCATTCTAACACGTTTATTGTTATAATTGAAATACATATAATGAATATACAGTATAAATCTGAGTTATAGAAGTTACCCCGCACCAAACAATCTGCAAATGACAGGAGGGCTTTGCCGTGGAGCAGAATTTACCCCTTTACAAAATATTTTATGAGGTAGCGCGAACAGAAAATATTTCCCGCACCTCCAAAGAACTTTATATCAGCCAGCCGGCCATCAGCAAATCCATCAGCAAGTTGGAGGGCAACCTGAAAACCACACTGTTTACCCGCAACTCCAGAGGCGTGCAGCTGACGGAAGACGGCAAAATGTTGTACAGACATGTTCAGACCGCTTTCAACGCCCTTGCCCGGGGAGAGGAAGAGATCCGCCAGAACCAGGAGCTGGGGATCGGCCAGCTGCGCATCGGCGTCAGCAATACTCTGTGCAGGTATATGCTGCTGCCTTATCTCAAAGGTTTTATCTCTGACCATCCCCACATCAAAATTACCATTTTCAGTCAGTCCAGCTCCAAAAGCCTGGATATGATGGACCAGGGACAGATCGATGTGGGACTGGTAGCGGAACCCAGAAACAGACGTCTGGATTTTTTTCCGGTCCGCACCATCGAGGACTGTTTCGTGGCCACCGACAGCTATCTGGAAAATCTGCGGCTGCGGGAAGGGAATCAGGAGGTCAACTGGTTTGAAAAAGGAAATATCATGCTGTTAGACCATGGTAATGTAACCCGTCTCCATATTGATAACTATCTGATCGAGCATAATATCGAATGCCGCCAGATACTGGAAGTCACCAGCATGGATCTGCTGATTGAATTTGCCCGCATCGGCATGGGCATCGGCTGCGTCATCAAAGATTTTGTCCAGGAGGACCTGGACCAGGGACTGCTGACCGAAATCCCCTTATCTCCCGGAATCCATCCCCGCACCATCGGATTTGTCAGCAAATCCGCCGCCGGAAATTCCAGGGCTGTGACAGCCTTTACCGAATACTACAAAAGCCACCGCACGCCGCCAGACTTTTCCTGACCTCATGCGATGGCCTGTTCTCCTTTTTTAGTTATCTAACAGCTTGCTCTCCTTCGTCCAGCTCATCAGCTTACGAAGCTCCGCGCCTACCTGCTCCAACTGATGCTGGGATTCCATTCTCCGCTTCGCCATAAAGCTGGTACATCCGGTCTGATTCTCCAGCAGCCAGTCTTTGGCAAACACGCCGGTCTGAATATCCTTTAATACTTGTCTCATCGCGTTTTTGGTATCCTCGGTAATGATCTTCGGGCCAGTAACATAATCGCCGTACTCCGCCGTATTGGAAATAGAGTACCGCATGCCGGCGAATCCGCTCTCATAAATCAGGTCCACAATCAGCTTCATCTCATGGATGCACTCAAAATACGCGCTCTCCGGCTCATAACCTGCTTCCACCAGTACTTCAAAGCCCGTCTTCATCAACTGGGTCACGCCGCCGCACAGAACCGCCTGCTCGCCGAACAGATCAGTCTCCGTTTCCTCGCGGAAGGTCGTCTGCAAAACGCCTGCCCTCGCGCCGCCGATCGCCAGCGCATAAGCCAGCGCCATGTCATGAGCCTTGCCGGTGTAATCCTGCTGCACGGCGATCAGGCAGGGCACGCCCTGTCCCTTCTGGTAAGTACCACGTACCGTATGGCCCGGTCCCTTCGGCGCAATCATCGTCACGTCCACATTGGCCGGGGGCACGATCTGACCGAAATGGATGGCAAAGCCATGGGCAAACATCAGCATATTGCCTTCCTCCAGATTCGGCTCAATCGATTCTTTGTACATCTTCGCCTGCTTCTCATCGTTGATCAGAATCATGATGATGTCTGCTTTTTTTGCGGCTTCTGCCGCCGTATAAACTTCGAAACCCTGCGCCTCTGCCTTTGCCCAGGACTTGCTTCCCTCATAAAGACCGATAATCACATGACAGCCGGACTCCTTTGCGTTCAGAGCATGGGCATGTCCCTGACTGCCGTAACCGATCACAGCGATGGTCTTCCCTTCTAATAAAGAAAGATTGCAGTCTTCCTGATAAAAAATCTTTGCCATTTCTTTTCCTCCTGTATGTTTTAACACTTTTTAAAGCTATGTTCATTTAGTTATCTATTATAAGCCTCCCGGGTATAATGTCAATAAAGGAATTTCACAATTATCATATCAATAAGTTATGCCTGATATATTGCCGCATCGACTGCTTTGCACAGCGTGTCCGCGCATCCCTTACCCACATGCTCCATGCGGCGTCCCTGTGTTCTTTATTCATATTCCCTGCCCAGCGACTTCATCCCCCGGAATACGCCGATAATCCCTGTTCTGGCCATTTCCATGATCTCGTAATTTTCCAGCAGATTGATAAAAGCGTCGATCTTGCTCTGATTACCGGTCAGTTCCACCGTCAGCGACTCCCGGGCCACGTCCACGATCTTCGCCCGAAACACATCCGCCACGGCAATAATCTGCTGCCGCTCCTCCGCTTTCGCGCGCACCTTCAACAGAATCAGTTCCCTGGTCACCGAGTCATATTCCGGAAGCTCTTCGATCTCCAGCACTTCCGTCAGCTTCGCCAGCTGTTTTTTGATCTGCACCAGCTGCTCATCCTCGCCGCTGGCCACCACCGTCATACGGGTCACGCCCGGCGTCGTGGTTTCCCCTGCGGTAATGCTGTCAATATTATATCCTCTGCGGCTGAACAGTCCTGCGATCCGGCTTAACACGCCGGCATTATTTTCCATTAAAAGAGAAAGTACAATCTTTTTCATTTCATCCTCCTGAACTTAGTAATATACTGATTTTCTTTTCCCGTCAATTCACTGTCCCCATAATCTTTATATACTCCTCCGACTTATCCCGCATGATCTCAAGCCCTTTGTCCAGCTCCTCCAGAGGAAACCTGTGAGAAATCAGTTTTGCAGGCGCGATACGCTTTCGGGAAATCCGGTCCAGAACATAATGCCAGTCGTCTCCCGTTTCATGGGTAAAAGAAGAATTCCAGGTGCCCGACAGCGTCAGCTGGTTCCGCAGAATCTTCCAGTATACGTCCCGTTTGAAGCATATCCGAACCGGGATTTCCCACCAGCACAATGCGTCCTCCCGGAGCGGCGCCTGCCGCTGCCAGCGAGACAGTCTCATTCTTCCCTACACACTCAAAAAATACGTCCGTTCCCCTGCCCAGTGTCTTTCGCGCCAGCCATTCCCCTGCATCCTCTTCTCTGCTGTTGCAATAATTTTCCGCGGGCAGCCCCAGTTTTATAGAGATCTCTTTCTGAAAATCCTTATTTCCAACCGCCAGAATCTCCGAAGTCAAAACCGGAAATCCCGCAACCATCCCCCCCGTGACGCCCTGTTCTTCCCTGTCCAGCAGAAACATCAGCGACAGCATCCCGATCGTCCCCAAACCGCAGACTGCCGCCGTATCAGAGCCGGAAATAACCGTCCGCCTTATGGCATGAACCGCCACCGCCATCGGTTCCAGCATGGCGGCCTCCTCAAAAGTAACCGAATCCGGCAGTTCCAGCAGATTTCCCGCAGGCACGGTGACATATTCCGCAAAGGCTCCGTCCCTGCGGGAACCCGTATATCCGTAATTCCTGCACATTTCATACTGTTTCTTCCCGCATGGTTCGCATTCCCCGCAGGGAATCAGTGGAAAAACGCCCACACGCCGCCCGGTCCACGCATCGGACACACCGTCTCCCACAGCCTCCACCACACCGGAAAACTCATGTCCCGGAATCAGAGGATGAACATGAGCCCCTGTCTGATAAATTCTCGGAATATCAGAACCACATATGCCGACCGCTTTCACGGCAACCAATGCTTCTCCAACGCCTGGCTCCGGTTTTTTCACCGTTTCCAGCCGTATATCGCCGATCCCATGCAGTATCCACGCTTTCATCTCATATCTCATTTGTTCTTCCATCCCCGTCTTTATGTTCCGTCCCTGCGCCGGTCCTGACTATGGTCAAATTCCGGCCCGCTGTCCGGTTCCGCGCGCCAGCTGCCCGCAATCTCCCGGAACCGCTCCAGATCCGCTTTCGTCGTAATCTTAAAGTTCCTTTCATCCCCCGGAATCATTACGACATCCATCCCGGCCATAATCGCGGGTTCGGTGGAGCCATTGATCTCCAGAATCTTCTCCGGCAGCAGCCGCCGGTTCGCCTCATAATATTTTCCCAGACAAAACAATTCAGGCGCCTGTCCCGCGAAAACGCTGCTCCTTGACAAAAGAGAAGTTACCCTTCTGCCATCCCCGCTGACGTATACCGTATCCTTCATGGCCAGCGCCGGCAGAACGCCGTCATGCCCCTTTCCTGCCGACAGACATTCCGTAATCAGCTTCGCCGAAAGAAAAGGCCGGGCCGCATCATGAATCAGCACGCAGTCCGCGTCAGCGCCATACACGCGGATATCCTCCAGACCATGCAGAATGGAAAGCTGACGGTTCGTTCCCGGCAGAGAAAAGCCTTTAAATTTTTTATTTCTGTCCGCCGGTTTCAGCCACTCGGAAATCTGTTCCTGCCACACCGGCTCCGCCACAATCTGAATGGCGTCTATCCCCCCGTGCATGGACAGCGTTTCCACGCAATAAGAGATCACCGGCCTGCCTCCCGCCTCAAGATACTGTTTTGGGATGTCCGAACCAAGTCTGAGACCTTTACCGCCGGATAAAATTAACGCAATATTCATAGCACCGCCCCATTTCATATTTTAAGTGCTTCCGAAAATTCCCCGACGTCCATTTCCGCGGCTGAGCTTCCGGGCTTATGCATATCGTCCGGTACTGTCCGGACAGCAGCGATATCAGAACTTCAGTTCCCGTATATTCTCAAGCACTTCCCCATAAGGCTGCCCCTTACCAAACAACAGCGTCGTCCCCAGCACGAATCCTTTCACTCCTTTCGGAGCGAATTCCAATATTTTATCTGCGCTGCATGCGCCGTCCCAGTAGATCTCAAAGTCCATATCCTCTTTCATGGCAAGCAGCTTCGTAATTTTTTTCCCCACATAAGGCAGATACATCTGCCCTGCGTTGCCCGGATTCACCGACATGACCAGTACCTTTTTCACAATACGCAGCATTTCCATCACTGTCTCCACAGAAGTTCCCGGATTAATGGCAATTCCCGGCACCATTCCAGCATTGATAATGCTCTGCAGCGTCGTGGACGGATGGTACTCCGCTTCCGGATGGATATAGACCGTATCCCCTTTTCGCAGAGATTGAAGAAAAAGGCTGATATGATTGTTGGGATGCTCGATCATCAGATGCACGTCCATTGGTTTTTCCGTAGCGCCGGCTATGTAGCGCATATCATTTAAAGACATGGCAAAATTCGGAACGTAACGTCCGTCCATAATATCTATATGAAAGGAGTCGATTCCCCCTTCCTCCAGACTTTTCACTTCCCTTTCCAGATTTCCATAGTCGGCGCACATCATAGATGCGGTTAACTCAAACTGCATAACTGTCTCCTCTATTTCTGTTCCAATTTATTATTAGACGATACGGATTGATCCGGTTTTGCCTCCGCGCCCGTCTCATCCTGACTCCCGGACACATCCGGATTTCGATCTGCTTTCGTTTCATCTGCCGGAGCCGTCGGTTCCGTGCCGTCGCCGGTGGTCTCCGGTTCTGTCGTCGTCGGCGTCTGATCCGCCATCTCTCCATTTTCCGCGGCACCAGTTACCTCAGGCGCGGATGTCACCTCTTCCGCGACAGACTCCTTCTCCTCCGGAATCAGCGGCGTCACTTTCCATGTCACCGTCACTACGGGCCGAACCGAAACATTCTCCCAGTCGCCGTCAGGATTGCAGGCGCCGGTCAGACCAAAGGAATAGACAGCGACTCCCTCTCCGGAAGCGGCGGCCAGCCTGCCGGAAACGGAAACCTCTTCCGAACCTTTCAGCGGCGTCACCGACCCCCTGTCATCCGTGACAGCAAGAAAAATTTCCCCTTTCCCATCGGAAAATTTCTCATCCGCGGACAGGTCAATTTCCTCACAATGATCCAGCTTCGCCGTAACCGTAACCTCCACCGGCACGGCGCTTTTGTTCGTCACCGTCAGCCGGTCGCTGCTGCCCGAATAGGCATACGCCCCTTCTTCGTTTTTAAAATACAGCGTGCGCCCTTTCTCAAAACTGGCCCCGTCATATTTCGCGGCATCTGTCGCCTCGATCAGCCCCTGCGGATCCATAATAAAATCAAACACGGAACCATTTTCCTCCGGAAACGCAGGCAGCTCCACATGAACCATTTCTTCTTTCCCATAATCAGACGAACCCGCATCCATACTCGCCGCTTTTGCCGATACCTTCGTCAAACCGACCGTTCCCTGTGTCATAATCAAGACAGCCGCGGCAGCCAGTGTCAGTCTCTTTTTTAATTCTTTCATCTATTTCACTCCTTAATTGCTTTCGTTCTCTGCCTTAACTGACAGATTCGATTACACCATATCCGGATTCTGTATCATCACCGGCATCCCGACACTCTGACAGAGCTGCACCACGCTGCTTCCGTCTCCGTAATAAGCGTCGGCAAGGGCAACGGCCCGATTCAAATCCACCGTGTCGTCATAAATGCCCCATCCCTC
>CAJTTU010000024.1:0-1773 GCA_910579325.1 uncultured Lachnospiraceae bacterium
AGAAGTTCACGAACAGCCAAAAGCTATAAGAGAAACAATAGGTTCTAAAATAAATGAAAATTCAAAATGCGAATTTGAAGAATTGAATTTTACAAAAACAGCAAACAGTCTGTTTGTCACACAGCCGACTGCCAGCCGATCTATTGACAGCATGGAAAAATTAACCGGTCTGCAGCTGTTTATCAAGGATCACAATGGCCTTCGTCTTACACCTGCCGGAAAATCCTTATACAAATCACTGACAGAGGCAATTGATATGATTCAAACCGGTTTTTATCATCCCTATGGGACGAACCCGGATATCCTGTTTCAAATTGTAAAAGGGATAAAAGAAAAAAATCAGCTAATCAAAATGCATTATAAAATTTCTTATGGATTTCATGAGGAATTACGTCAATTATTTTCTTATGAGGTTGACTTTGTTATCACACATATGCACTATGAGGAATTGCTACGGCCATATTCCGAGTTATGCTGTTATACGTTACTCCGTTTACCTTTAACGGTATTTATGACAAAAACAAACAGGCTAAGCGCTAAAAGCCGCTTAAAGATTGAAGATATCCGCTCACAGAAAATTATATTTCCAAAGGATGGAAGCCATGCCGCATATGAGAAAATGATATCGGAAACTTTCGCGAAAGAGGATATATTTCCATTGATATCCTATAAGGCAACCACGTCTGATGAAGGAATCTTAAACCTTCAAGAGGATAATGAGGTGCTGATTTTAAATCATCTCGCAAATAAAATGAACAGGGACGACTGCGTGGAAATACCATTAGAAGGAAGCCGTTCCGGTTTACTTCTTGTATTACGGGCTGCTGACGCTGATAAGCCGCTGACGAAAGCTTTTATAAAAGAAGCGCTTTCTTGCTGCAAATCATTCAATATAACAAAATAATATCAGCATGGAAGTCCGGCGGTTTATCAGGTTAAATATGTAGGCTTTACAAAGGACTGTCCTAAAATCGTATCTTGTGATATTTTAATATATTTTCAGGACAGTCACAGTCTTTTATACATTATTTTTTATAGAAATTTCTTCCATATTTCCTTGCTTCATCATTGACCCAGTTAGAGCGCTGTACCTGATCGGCGCTGTTTCCTACCTGTCCTCCTGTCCAGAAAACCATTCCGCCGCCGACAGCAAAAGCATCCATACACTTTCTCAATTCACTGCGTACCAGTTCTTCGGAGGCACCCGGCTGCCATGCAGGACTGTCGGTAGACCAGGTTCCGTTAATGATCAATTTGTTCCCATATTTGGCTTTAATAGAAGCAATGTCATTGGAACCCTGCGCCGGCTGCCAGGAATCCGCGCCCATTTCGGCAAAATCTTCAACAAAGGGTTCGCATTTTCCACACATATGCAGTTCGGCAAGCACGCCATATTTGTGAATAATACCTATTTGCCGCTGATACAAAGGTTTAAAAATCCTTTTATATAAATCCATGGATATAAAAGAACTAAATGCCGTACATAAATCATCACCGACGATAATGACATCCGGCCGATAATATTTAACGATGTATGGTATACACTGTTCATAAAATGTCGTTACACTGTCTAAAAATTCCATACACATTTCAGGTTCCTCGACTAAAGCGCAGAGTCCTTCTTCGAAGCCCATCATATTCATCAGAGGCATAAAAATTGTTCCGCCACCAAAATTTGGCATAATCATAAGCGCTTTGTCCGGATTGTGTTCTGCAAGCTGGAGTTTGCTGGTATGTTCCCAGTCAAATTGAGCAATATCCGGAAAAAGGGTA
>CAJTTU010000024.1:1814-9270 GCA_910579325.1 uncultured Lachnospiraceae bacterium
TTTCTTCTGTTAACAAATGGCCAATGAGAATAGAGGGAATAATCACATCGCAGGCATCTTCAAAATTCGGAACCCATTCCGGTTGTTTCCCGGACATAACCAATAAATAATTTTCTCTTTCAGTCATTTTAAAATACTCCTCTCTTTTTTATTGATTATAAGAAAATGTCAGCTTTCTGTAAAATAATGAATCCGTATGGCACAATACGCGTGGGGAATACCGACATGGCAGATAATAATAAATTAGAAAATGTAAAAAGTTTTAAGAGATGTGAAGAGAAACAGGCGGAAAACCACTCTTCCCATGGTTTCCCGCCTGTTTTTTCATTTCGCGATATTCAGCAAACTACGCCGACGGCGTATTTTGTCGGATCTTATCCTTTCACACTCAGACGCACCAGCGCCCTGTGAAGCTTGGCCTCAGCCAGCCTGTGTTCCCGTTCCGTAAGGCCGCTTCTCGCCAGAGCGTCCTCGGCACGCTTTTTAGCGGCGGCGGCTCTCTCTGCGTCGATGTCCTCCTGCCACTCCCAGGTGGTCGCCATCAGGCGGCAGACGCCGTCCTGCATGGAAAGCATGCCGCCGATACAGGCCGCTTCCCGCCTGGTGCCGTCCTCGAACACCACATGGGCACCGCCCATGCCGAGAGCCGTACAGAAATTCACATGTCTCGCCAGGATCGCCAGGTCGCCGGTGATGCTTCTGCACACCACCCGGACCACGTCTCCCTCAAACAGCAGGCCGTCCGGTGTTCCGATTAGTAATGGAAATGTCGCCATAGACAGCCTCCTTTACTGATTCTTCGCTTTTTCAAAGTTTTCGAAAACTTCGTCAATGGTTCCTGTCAGCAAGAAGTAGCTCTCCGGAATATGGTCGCATTCGCCATCCAGAATCATCTTAAATCCTCTGAGCGTCTCTTTCAGAGGCACATATTTACCGGGCATACCTGTGAACTGCTCTGCCACGGAGAAACTCTGGGACAGGAAACGCTGTACCTTACGGGCACGGTTAACCGTCACCTTATCCTCCTCTGACAACTCGTCCATACCCATGATGGCGATGATATCCTGCAGCTCCTTATAACGCTGCAGCACTCTCTGTACCGCACGGGCGATCTCGTAATGCTCCGTTCCCACAACCTCCGGGGACAAGATACGGCTGGTGGAATCCAGGGGGTCCACGGCCGGATAAATACCCTGGCTGGCGATATCACGGGAAAGTACCGTGGTGGCGTCCAGATGGGTGAAGGTGGTGGCCGGCGCAGGGTCGGTCAAGTCGTCGGCAGGCACGTATACGGCCTGTACGGATGTAATGGAACCCTTTCTCGTAGAGGTGATACGCTCCTGCAGAGTACCCATCTCAGTGGCCAGCGTAGGCTGGTAGCCTACCGCGGAAGGCATACGTCCTAACAGGGCGGACACCTCGGAACCTGCCTGGGTAAAACGGAAAATATTATCGATGAACAAAAGCACGTCCTGGTTCTTTTCATCACGGAAGTACTCTGCCATCGTCAGTCCCGACAGGCCCACACGCATACGGGCTCCCGGCGGCTCGTTCATCTGTCCATATACCAGGGCGGTCTTGTTGATAACGCCGCTCTCCTGCATTTCATTGTAAAGGTCATTTCCCTCACGGGTACGCTCTCCAACGCCCGTGAATACAGAAATACCGCCGTGAGCCGTGGCCACGTTGTGGATCAGCTCCATGATCAGTACGGTTTTGCCTACGCCGGCGCCGCCGAACAGACCAATCTTACCGCCTTTTGCGTAAGGGCAGATCAGGTCAACGACCTTGATTCCGGTCTCCAGAATCTCCGTAGCCGGCGTCTGCTCCTCATAAGCGGGAGCCGGACGGTGGATCGACCATCTCTCCTTTGTCTCAGGAGCCGGCTTATTGTCTACCGGGTCTCCTAAAAGGTTGAATACGCGGCCCAGGCATTCCTCGCCTACCGGTACGGAAATGGAGGAGCCGGTATCCACGGCCTTGGCGCCGCGGACCAGACCATCGGTGGAGTTCATGGCAATACAGCGCACCGTATTGTCACCCACCTGCTGGGCCACCTCGGCCGTCAGCTTTGCGCCCTGATTATCAATTTCAATGGCATTGAGCAGTGCAGGCAGTTCATCGTGCGCAAAGCGGATGTCCAGAACAGGACCGGTGACCTGCACTACCTCGCCAATGTGTTTTTCACTCATGCTTCGAATCTCCTTATATTCGTCACGAAAAAGCATATGGGGTTATACGCCTTCCGCGCCTGCGACAATCTCCGTGATTTCCTGCGTGATGCTGGCCTGACGGGCTCTGTTGTAATACAGATTCAGCTTCTCGATCATTTCCTCGGCATTGCTGGTAGCGGCTTCCATGGCCGTCCTTCTGGCAGCCAGCTCGCTGGCCAGGCTGTCGCAGACGCCGCCATAGATCACGCCCGCCAGATACTCCGGCACAATCGCGTCGAAAACTGTTTCACTGTCAGGCTCATACAGGATCAGGTTACGAGTCACCTGTCTTCCGTCCCCGGCATCCGGACGATCCAGATCCTTTAGGGGAAGGGTGTTATATACCTGAGGAGTCTGGGACAGCATGGAGACAAACTCCGTGTAGCACAGTTCGATATGGCCGAATTTGCCCGCTTTGAATTCATTGCAAAGCAGTTTAGCCATCTCAAAACAGTCCGCCACGGATACGTCGGCTATCTCCGCGAAATCCTCGGTCACGCATGTGATGCCTCTGCGGTGAAAATACTCCACCGCCTTCTTTCCGATGGGCAGCACCACGTAGTCCTTTCCCGCGGCATCTGCCTCCAGGCATTTGAACAGGTTGGAATTGTATCCTCCCGCCAGCCCGCGGTCGCCGGCGATCACCACATAGCAGTAGGTGTCATTCGCCGCATCCCTGGCATAGACGGAAGAAAAATCCGTGTTTCCCGCTGCGATATCCTCTAGAGTCCGGTGCAGCTCCCTGAAATAAGGGCGGCAGATCTCCGCCCGTTCCTTTGCTCTACGCAGTTTGGAGGACGCCACAAGTTCCATTGCCTTGGTAATCTGCATCGTGCTCTGCACACTCTTAATACGCAGCTTTACCGCTTTCATGTTTGCAGCCATATATTTCCTCCCTTATCACATCAATTGGCAGCAGCCTCAGACCTTGTGCTGAGGAACTGTTCCGTAAAGCCGTTCAATGCCTTTTTCAGCTTCTCTTCCGTTCCTTCTTCCAGCTTGCCTGTGGAACGGATCTCCTGCATTGCGGCGGAACCGTCGGGGTCGCCGTCCAGATAGGTGTACAGGCCGGCCTCGTAGTCGCGCACGTCCTCAATCTTCACCTTCGTCAGGATACCCTTGGTAACGGCGTAAATAATCGCCACCTGTTTCTCAACAGGGATCGGCGCATTCTGGTTCTGCTTTAACACCTCTACGATACGGGCTCCCTGCTCCAGACGGGACTTGGTATCCGCATCCAGGTCAGAACCAAACTGAGCGAAGCTTTGCAGCTCTCTGTATTGGGAGTAGATCAGCTTCAAAGTACCGGCCACTTTCTTCATAGCCTTGATCTGGGCATCGCCGCCTACACGGGATACGGAGATACCGGGGTCCACGGCAGGCATAACGCCGGAGTGGAACAGCTCGGTCTCAAGGAAGATCTGGCCGTCGGTGATGGAAATAACGTTGGTCGGAATATAAGCAGACACGTCGCCTGCCTGGGTTTCAATAATCGGCAGGGCGGTCAGGGAACCACCGCCATGGGCGTCGTCCAGCTTCGCCGCACGCTCCAAAAGCCTTGAGTGGAGGTAGAATACGTCGCCGGGATAAGCCTCACGTCCCGGGGGACGGCGGATCAGCAGGGACAGCGCACGGTATGCCACCGCATGCTTGCTCAGGTCATCATAGATGATCAGCACATGTTTTCCCTTGTTCATAAAATACTCGCCCATGGCACAGCCGGTATAGGGAGAGATATACTGCAGCGGGCTTGCCTCGGAAGCCGTCGCCGCCACGACGATGGTATAATCCATGGCGCCGTTTCTTGTAAGCGTCTCCACCAGGTTTGCCACGGTGGAACGCTTCTGGCCGATAGCCACGTAAATACAGATTACATCCTTGCCCTTCTGGTTGATGATCGTATCGGTGGCGATCGTCGTCTTACCGGTCTGACGGTCGCCGATGATCAGCTCACGCTGGCCGCGGCCGATGGGGATCATCGAGTCGATGGCCTTGATACCGGTCTGGAGCGGCTCGGACACGTGCTGTCTCTCGCAGATACCAGGAGCCCGGCTCTCAATAGGCCTAAATTCTTCCGTTACAATCGGACCCGCGCCGTCGATGGGCTGACCCAGCGCGTCCACGACACGCCCGATCATGGCGTCGCCTACCGGTACGGACACTACCTTGCCGGTACGCTTTACCGTCTGTCCCTCGCCGATCTCGTCACCGGAATCAAATAATACGACGGATACGCTGTTTTCTTCCAGATTCTGAGCCATGCCGAAGCTGCCATCCTCAAATTCCAGCAGTTCTCCGGCCATACAGTTTACCAGGCCGCTGACTCTGGCAATACCGTCACCTACCGTTAAAACCGTACCTGTCTCATTCTGCTGTATCGTATTCTCGTAATATTTGATCTGGCTGCGGATGACTTTGGATATTTCTTCAGGTTTTAATTGCATGTTTCCATTCCCATCCTTACAATTTTTACTATTTACACGATTACTTCATTCAGTTTCCTGGAAATACCGGACAGGCGGCCCTGTACCGTGCCATCCAGCTGCTTTCCTTCCAATTCTACACGCAGACCGGCGAGAACCGAGGAGTCGATGTGCTGAACTAGGGAAACCTTTTTCCCGCTCATCTTCTCAAGCTTCGCCTTCAGTGCCTTCATCTGTTCCTCACCAAGCTTCGCAGCGCTGGTGACTACGGCTTCGGCTATGTTATGGTCCACGTTGTAGCGCCGCGTAAATTCCTCGCAGCAGCCTGCATATTCTGCCAAAATGCTGCGCTCACACAGCAGTTTCAAAAAGCTTACCAGATATCGTTCCGCCTGCTCGCCAAATGCCGTCTCGATCAGATCCGTCCGGTCCTTTGTGGGGATGGAGGGTTCCGACAAAAGCTTCATGTAATCCGGATTCTCCCGGAAAAGCTGCCGGATTTCAGACATCTGCTCCATGATGGCTTCCGTAAGCTGTTCTTCGGCGGCAAGGTCATAGAGGCTCCCGCCGTATACTCTGGCAGTCTGCGTCATGATACCTCACCTACATTCGCTATAAAATCGTCAATCAGTTTCGTATGATCCGCCTCGTTGATCTCGCGCTCGATCACCTTGCCGGCGATCTCCATCGCCATGCTGCCGATCTCATCCTTGATCTCATTGACCGCTTTTCTGCGCTCCTGAATGATGTCGCTCTCGGCCTTTGCCTTGATGGCGGCAGCCTGCTGAGCGGCTTCTTTAATCATCTCTTCACTCTGGGCCGTCGCCGTCCTCTGAGCCGTGGTCATGATCTCGTTGGCCTTATCTCTGGCCTCCTTCATGCTCTGCTCATACTCGGTCCTCATGGCCTGGGCCTCATCCTTTGCCTTGATGGCATCCTGGATCTCGGCGTCTGCCATGGCCTGTCTCTTTTCCAGCATCGCATTAATGGGCTTGAATAAGAAACGTTTGATCAGATACATCTGGATAAGAAGGTTGCAAATCTGAAATATGAAAGTCCAAGGTGCGAACGATACTAACTCTTGTACTGGCATGTTTGTAACCTCCTGTTCTATTTGTTGTCCGTGTCACACACAATTAGCTCAGGAGATTCATGAATGAGCCGGGCGCTACGAAGATCAGCAGCAGGCCGGTTACGAAACCATAGATACCAGTCGTCTCTGCCAGGGCACAGCCCAGGATCATAGTAGAAGTTACATCACCTTTACATTCCGGCTGGCGTCCAATGGCATCCAGCGCGTGAGCAACCGCTTCACCTTCACCGATACCAGGGCCAACGCCTGCGATCAACGCGATACCTGCTCCAAGAGCACAACCTGCAAGGGCAATACCTTTTGCGAGAAATTGGAAATCCATAATGTAATCCTCCTAAATTTGTTTTAAATATGATTTCTTTCCTATTCAGTTGTAAAATGCTGCGAAACCTGCCCGCCTGTGTTTTCCGCCCAAACCCGGGCTGTGGATCTTCATAAAACCATAAGGTCTTCTTTAAACCGGCGTCCTGCAAAGCTTCACAAGGGTTACTGGGGTTACGGCTCCGTCTAGCCCTCCGCCGCGTTGGCGATGAACATAACGGTCAGCATACAGAAAATGTACGCCTGCAATACGCCCGACACCCAGTCGAAATAGATCGACAGGATCGCGGGAATACCCACGTCCAGGATCGGGATCTGGGACAATACCGCGCCGACCGCGCCGGGAATCAGTCCCAGCAGCGCGGAGCTTGCCACCGCAAGAGCCGCATATACCAGAGTGTTGATTACCACGCCTGACAAAATGTTTCCGAAATGACGGAATGCCATACCGATAGGCGTCGCCACCTCTCCCAGAATGTTAAAAGGCGTAAGAATCGGAATAGGGGTCGTGAAATCCTTCAGATAACCGCCCACTCCATTGACCTTGATCTTCTGCGCGGTGATCAGGACGAATACGGTAATCGCCCACGCCATTTCCGTGGACACATCCGCCGTCGGGCTGCGCAGCCCCAGAAGACCGATCAGATTTGACACTAGGCTGGTCGCGAAAAGGGCCGCTACAAAGGGGACGAAGTATCGGAACTTCTCACCCATATTGCCCACCACGAACTTGTTCGCCATCTCTACCAGCATCTCCGCCACTGCCTGGCGTTTAGAGATGTTCTCCGTTTTCAGGTTCCGGGTCAGCCAAATGCAAAGGCCTGTCACCACCAGCATTACCAGCCAGCTGACCAGCATCGTCTCGGTAATCCGAAGCTGCCCCAGAACCGGCAGGTTAATCGGCGTGTCAAAAAATATTCTGGCTCCTGTAATGTCTACATCCATACTGTTTCCACCTCCCATCCGGCTGATGATCATGAATGTAATTTCAGCCTTTCTTATTACATTACCGGTTTGCTATTCCCAGAAGCTTGATGCCGAAGCTCGGGATAAATAAAGGTATAATTCCCGCCGCAAACTGAAAACAGGGAATTACGATGGCCAGCACCACCCACAAAAGCTGCATCAGCATCCTCTGGGTATAGCTTGCCCGCATTCTGTTCCGGGCGCTGCTCTCATCGGGGGCAGCGGCCACCTTTTGGACCGTAAGGCCCATCAGAAAAAAGTTAAGGACGGATATAAAACCGCCTGCGAGCCCTCCTAAAATAACAGTATAATCAAATGGCACGATATCCGGCACAACCAGATGCAGCAGGAAAAATCCCGCGCACATCAGCGCCACTCCCACGGCCATGATCAAGGCCACCCTCTTTGTCTCTTTTCTCACTGCCGGCTGTACTTCGCCG
>CAJTTU010000024.1:9371-9754 GCA_910579325.1 uncultured Lachnospiraceae bacterium
AATCCTTTCGGGGCTTGTACGGTCCGTTGCTGTTTATTCAATGGTGTTTATTAAATGAAATAATATGCTTCTTTTCCTTTTTTTCTTTCTCAATCTGTCCCGTAACCGTCAGATACAGCTTATAGGCCACGGAAAAAGAACCGCCGAGGCCGAAAAAAAATCCCGGAATATAGATCCAGCCGCCAAGCCCTGCCCGGCTGGTCAGCCACCAGCAGATCACCACGCACAGCAGAAGGGGGGAAATGAATGAAATGCCAAACTGAGATGCCAGCGCAAGATTCCGGAACACTTCTCTCAAATCTGATTTTTTCATAAAAACGCCTCTCTTTCTCCCTGCCGGACGGACTTTATCCGTCAAGATATATTTTAACAATTTATTAACA